>NZ_JACSJT010000003.1:0-209207 GCF_018617255.1 Exiguobacterium sp. s43 | reverse complement strand
CGTCCTGAGCCAGGATCAAACTCTCCAAAGAATTTGATATAGCTCTTAAATTGACGAAGCTTGCGCTTCATTCAAAAATTGTAAAACTTATTTTTGCCTCATCGTTCAGTTTTCAAAGTTCGTCTGCCGCTCTTGGCGACTTCATTAATCTATCACGTTTTGATTGTTTTCGTCAACAACTTTTTCACAAATTGTTTTTCTGAAATAATCTTTTGCCGTGACAACGTTTATAACTATAATCTCTATTTACCACTTCGTCAATACAAAAAACAATAAAAATTAAAAAAGATTTACTTCCCATCAACATGATGAAAAGTAAACCTTCTGCTTTGTATTAATCGAGACGGACATAGCCCGTCTTCTCAACTAACGTCTGCCCATCCTCGCTTTCGAGCCATTTTAGAAATTCTTCATATCGCTCTGCCTTCTCTTCCGTAGTCACCGCATAAAATTCAGAAGCCAGTGGATACGATCCATCCTGAATCGTTTCAACGGTCGGTTCGATTCCATCTATACGAAGTAACTTGATTTCATGGTCATGCACCATTTCTGTCGCATAGTATCTAAATGAAAATCCAATCGCATTTTTATGGTTCCGATACGATGAAGTTTGTTGAATGATTCCACCCATCCCTTCAGGAACATCTTCTACCGGCGCCTCCATGAGCTTTTGTTCGCCCATCATCTTTTGTAACGCCGTTTGACTGCCACTATCCTCCGGTCGTTGAAAAGCACGAATGGATTCCGAGTCCCCTCCGACCTCTTCCCAATTCCGAATGTCTCCTGAATAAATCCCCCGAACTTGTTCCATCGTCAAAGAATCGACCGGGTTATCTTCATGGACGAAGAACACAAATGCTTCCCTTCCAATCGCCGTCATATGTAAAGAAACGTTTTTTTGTTTCGCAACCTTCAATTGACGGTCAGATGGACCAGCGACGAAAATCAAGTCGGTCTGATCGTTCATCAGTCGGCTGTACGCTTCCGGTGTTGTCGTCGACACGACTTTACTCGTTTGATCATTATATGGATCATACGTTTCCGAGTCCGGATAGACTGCTTCCACGAATGAAGCGTACATCGGATAGAGCGCTGTCGCTCCATCTAATCGCGGCAAACCTTCCTCAAACTTCACCGAAGCCTCGTGATCGAGTCTCGCCAATTGTTCTGAATCCGTGAACGGCTGATAATCCATCAACTCCACACCGCGTTCCTCAATCTTCAAACTATCTTGATACATATAATATCCTTTCACAGAAGCGAAGAGGATAGCACCGACTAACGCACCCCAGCCGAGAACTTTTCGAATCTTTTGTTTTGAAAAGGACGAAAAATCATAGAGTCCCATACATATGATTAGTAGAACGGCCATATACCATATCGTCCAAATAATCGGTCGCCCAAGTGTGATGGGGTCTCCCATCGTAAAAAGGGCGACAAAGACAGAAATCACAATCGTGACAAATAAAATAAAGACGGTTCCCACGCTAAATTTCAATAGTTTCATATAACTGATTTTCTCCTCATTGTTCCTATGAAAGGGAAGTTAAGCAATCTCATAAAGCACTGCCTCTACCCCGACCCCTTTCGTCGGTCTCGTGACCGTTCGAACATACCCTTTTTTCACTAAAAAACCAATGATGCTTCCAAGGTCGACACGGAGCTCATTCAAATTCGGATGTTCCATCAATTCTGAGAACGTCCACGCTCCGCCTTTCTCCTGCATCGTCTGAAGTAATAACAACGTCCCCGGCAACACTTTCGATTGAATCAAATGTTCCATGCCAATGACGACAAGGTGGATGCGCTGTTCAAGCGATTCTTGTCCTCCGACCAATTCATCGTGCAGCTTATAAATTTCGAGGTCAATGGCTCGTACCTGTTCCCACAATACGATTTCCGGATGAATCCCCGCCTCAAGAATCGAGAGGCGTGCCAGGTGAGTGAGCGCATGATGAATCTGAGTGAAGGCGTCTTGGAACTCCCCTTCTAAAAATAGATAACGTCCGTCTTCAAACCGACGCAACAACTTTGCGAAAGAGATTGAGAGTTGTAAACGTTGTTCCCGATTCGTTAAATTACGGTTGCGCTGTCGTAACTCTAAAATGTACTCATTTCGTTCGAACAAGACGATTCCGTCTTCAATCCAATGAATGGCTCGCCGATTTTCATTCAAGACAATCCACCGATCCATCATCGAGTCACTGACTACGTGCAGGACAATTTTTTCTTGACCGACCTGATAGTGTTTCACCGTCCAAAACGGTTCTGGTTTTGCTTCAATCACAATGAGCAGGCGATCCGATTGATCCGTCAACGGATCACGTGCCCGCTTTTTCTTCACTTCAATAATCCCGAGTGTCGTTTTTAATGCAGCATATTCTGAGTAAATGGTGCGAGTCGCATATTCCATCGTCATCTGGACCCCTTCTCTCCCAATCGCAAGTTGACTATATATGACGATTGTCATTTTCGATACGAACCAATTTCGCCCTCTTTTCAAAAAACTCCTGCCGAAAAAGTGCAGGAACTTCTCACTCGTTTGAAGATGAGCTATGATAGAGACAGACTATTGGAGGGATTCACTCATGAAAAAACGGGGGAACAAAATCAACCGCGCACGTAATATAGCATTACTTCTTATCTTCGGTGGGATCGGGGTCATGTATCTCGGCCTTCTCGCCAAATCCATCACCTGGCTCATGATTATTTTCATGCTTCTCGGATTTGTCATGGTACTTGCGAGCTCTGCCCTTTACTTCATCGTCGGGATGGCCTCGACAAAAGCCATCATCGTGACTTGTCCGAACTGTGAAAAAGAGACGAAGATGCTCGGACGCGTCGACTTATGTATGCATTGCGACGAACCGCTCACAATCGACCGCTCACTTGAAGGTAAAGAGTTCGATGAGAAATACAACAAACGTCAGTCACAACAAACGGACTAACACAAAAACCACATCCGACTGCTCGGATGTGGTTTTTTAATGTGTTTGCGATTGTTCAGACTGACAAGACGGGCACGTTCCGTACACTTCAAGACGGTGACGATCAACTTTGAATCCAGTCAATTGAGATGCAACCGATTCGATTTCATCTAATACAGGATAGTTAAAGTCGACGACTTTTCCACACGTGTCACAGATGATGTGATAGTGCTTCGACGTCACAAAGTCAAAACGACTCGAGGCGTCCCCATAGTTCATTTCTTGAACAAGACCTACCTCTTTAAAGACGCGCAAGTTGTTGTATACAGTGGCCACACTCATGTTCGGAAACCGTGCGGCTAGTGCCTTATAAATGTCATCCGCAGTCGGGTGACTGTGCTCCGTGACGAGGTACTCCAAAATGGCCTGGCGCTGAGGCGTCATTCTGACTCCATGTTCCCGGAGCGACTGAACAGCATGGTCAAGCATTTCGCTTCCCACGTCAATCCCTCATTTCTTCTATAAAATTCATGCGAAATAGTTTTGAACATTAACTTATTTCTTACATAGTAATCTTTATAAATAGTGTACTGATTTCTCAACTACTCGTCAAACACTGAGCTTAAGCGGTTGACGGCTATGTTACAATAAGTGCGAATTTGAATAAGGAGGCAATACATATGACTACTTCATCAACTCGTCAGTCATCTGATGCATTGTACCAAGATGCACTCACTCATATCGTCGGAGGTGTCAACAGTCCGTCCCGCTCATTCAAAGCGGTCGGTGGCGGTGCTCCTGTATATATGGAACGCGGCGAAGGCGCCTATTTCTATGATGTAGACGGGAATCGCTACATCGATTATTTGGCAGCGTACGGTCCAATCATTACCGGTCACGCCCATCCCCATATTCATGAAGCGCTCGTCAATGCTTCTTTAAAAGGCTTACTTTACGGGACACCTCATCGTCTCGAAGTCGAGTTTGCGAAGAAACTAAAACAAGCCATCCCTTCGATGGATAAAGTACGATTCACGAACTCGGGGACGGAAGCCGTCATGACGACAGTACGAGTCGCCCGTGCTTACACCGGTCGTGAACTCGTTGTGAAATTCAGCGGTTGTTATCACGGTCATTCGGATCTCATGCTGATTGCGGCAGGTAGTGGTCCAGCGACACTCGGTTCTCCGGACTCTGCAGGTGTGACAAAAGCCACTGCCAAAGAAGTCATCACCGTCCCGTTCAACGACGTCGAAGCGTATCGCGAGATGATGAAAGAATGGGGAGACCAGGTCGCATGTGTCCTCGTCGAACCGATTGTCGGGAACTTCGGAATCGTCGAACCGAAGCCAGGTTTCCTCCAAGCTGTCAATGACATCACACATGAACACGGCGCACTCGTCATCTATGATGAGGTCATCACGGCGTTCCGTTTCACATACGGAAGTGCCCAACAAGTGTATGGCATCGAACCGGATATGACAGCGCTCGGTAAGATTATCGGTGGCGGTCTACCAATCGGTGCTTACGGGGGCAAGGCTGAAATCATGGAGACGGTCGCTCCACTCGGACCTGCATATCAAGCCGGCACGATGGCCGGTAACCCTGCCTCGATGGCGACAGGAATCGCTTGCCTTGAAGTGCTCGAGCAACCTGGTGTCTATGAGAAATTAGACGTACTCGGTGCAAAACTGGAAGCTGGCATCCGCGAGGCGGCAGAAAAGCATGACATTACCATCACGCTCAACCGCTTGAAGGGGGCACTCACCGTTTACTTCACGGATGAAATCGTCACCGACTATGAAGGTGCGGAAAAGTCAGATGGTGAGAAGTTCGGACGTTTCTTCAAGTTGATGCTGGAGAATGGCGTGAACTTGGCTCCATCGAAATATGAGGCCTGGTTCTTGACGACAGAGCATACGGAACAAGATATCGAAGAGACGATCGAAGCGGTCCACCGCTCGTTTGCTCAATTGTAAGAGAGGGAGATGCGCGAGCATCTCTTTTTTTTGTAAAAGGGGACATCTTTAAAAAAAGTGTCTCTTTTTATCATGTACCGTCCCCCATTACAGTAGAACCAAGGAGGTGCTCACCATATGAAATTTAAAGATTTTCCATTAAATGTCCGTTTACGACTCGTTTGCGGATTTTGTATTCGAATCGTCGGATCAGCCATTTTCCCATTCATGGCACTCTATTTCTCAGAAGAGTTGGGGAAAGTCCCCGCTGGAATCATCATGACCTCATTCGTTATCGTCGGTTACTTGACCGGTCTATTCGGTGGGTACTTTTCCGATCGGTTCAATCGGAAGGTTGTCTTACAAATTGGCCAGGTGATTCAAATCATCTGTTTTCTTGGGATGACCATCGCCATTCACCCATCGAATAACTGGGCACTCGTCGTCGCCATCCTCTACTTCGGACATGCCGTTTCGAACGGATTGAACTATCCGGCACTTGAGGCAATCGTCATCGACTCCATGGAAGAATCGAATCGAAAAGCCATCTACGTGTATGACTACTGGCTCGTCAACTTGGCTATCGCCGGAGGCGTCATGCTCGGCGGTACCTTCTATCGCGACCATCGTTTTGCCCTCTTCATTGGTATGACGGTCATTCTCACTGTGACCACCATCGTCCTTCAACGCTATTTGGTCGACACATACACCGGCAATCGTTCAACACCGTCAAACCCGATTCATGGCGTCATCGAAAACTACAAAATCGCGTTACGTGACCGCCGTTGGATCACATTCGTATTTGGAAGTATGCTCGTCTATTCGACCGAGTTTCATATGGCGAACTACATCGGTGTCCATTTAGCAGAGTCATTCGAAAGTCGTCAAATTCTCGGGATACCTTTTGACGGGGTACGGATGATGGCGTTTATGCAACTAGAGAACACCTTGCTCGTCGTCGCCATCACGTTTGCGGTCACCGCTTTCGTCAAACGTTTCAAAGAGAAGACCGTGTTTTTCATTGGCTTATCGTTATATATCACAGCATACGCCGCCATTACCTCGATGAACTCCTTTATCGTCCTGGCCACACTCGCAATCATCTTCACAATCGGCGAACTCCTCTACTCTCCGATTCGGCAAGTGAAACAGGTTGACCTCCTCGATCCTGAACGCCGGGCTTCCTACCTTGCGTTCGGCGGGCTCACATTCCATGGAGCCAAGTTGGTTGCTGCGGCAGGAATTGTCGTCGGCGCGTTCATCGGTCCGGTCTTGATGAGCGGTTACATGTTTGTCTTCGGTGCCCTCGGTGCTTACTTGTATTATGTATCGCTCTACAAGATGCAACCTGCTCGCCAACTCGCTGCTTGACGTTTAACATGAAGACAAAACGGTAAAACAGTACGATGAAGGAGGCGAAGTACTTGCCTGCGATTGTTTTATTTGATGGCGATTGCAACTTCTGTGATGCCAGTGTTCAGTTCATCATTCGTCATGATCGACACGCCTCGATTCACTTTGCTTCGCTCCAAAGCGAGGTCGGTCAGTCGCTCCGAACACGACACCGGATCCCGGAATCAGTCGACAGCATCGTCTATATTGAGGAAGGGGTTCCTTACTTAAAATCAGACGCTGCGATTCGAATTGCCGAACACCTTGATGGCCGTTGGCGCCTGCTTCGACTCATTCGTTTCATACCTAGACCGATTCGTGATCATGGATATACGTTGTTCGCCAAATATCGGACACGTCTATTTGGAAAGAAGGAAGTGTGCACACTCCCTTCACCAGATGTTCGTAAACGATTTTTAGACCGCTAAAAAAGTCGAGCCCATAGGGACTCGACTTTTTTCATTATTCAACTACGGCTAAATCTTGAATCATATACAGGTCGTAATACGCCCCGCGACGACGCATCAGCTCTTCATGCGTACCCGTCTCCATGATTTGACCGTTATCCACGACGACGATTTGATCGGCGTCCGTAATGGTCGACAAACGGTGGGCAACGATTAACGTCGTCCGCCCTTTCGTCAGACGGGCCAACGAGTCTTGAATCATCGCTTCACTTTCTAAATCAAGCGCACTCGTCGCCTCGTCTAAAATCAAGATTGGTGGATTCTTCAAAAAGACACGTGCAATCGCAAGCCGTTGCTTCTGTCCACCAGACAGTTTGACACCTTTCTCCCCGACCGGTGTCGCATACCCGTCCTGTAATTTCGAGATAAACTCATGGGCGTTCGCCGCCTTGGCCGCCGCGATGACTTCTTCATCCGTCGCATCCGGTTTCCCCATCCGAATATTCATGGCGACCGATTCGCTGAAGAGGACCGAATCCTGCATGACCATTCCGATTTGATCACGAAGTGCACGTAATTTGAAATCACGCACATCGACGCCGTCGATTTTGATGCTTCCATCCGTCACGTCATAGAAACGCGGAATCAAACTGACGAGTGTCGACTTCCCTCCACCGGACATTCCGACAAACGCCACGCGTTCACCAGAGCGGATTTGAAGGTTCACATCGTTCAACGCTCGTGCCCCGTCCTGTTCATACGAAAAGCTCACATGCTCAAGGTCGATTTTACCTGCTGTCGACAACGGGACGAACCCGTTCGGTTTCTCTTCGATATCATATGTTTCATCCAAAAACTCAAAGACACGGTCCATCGAAGCGACCGACTGCGTGAGTGTCGTCGCCGAGTTGACGAGACGACCGAGCGGCGCATAGAGTCGGTCGATATACGCGATGAACGCGACGAGCGTCCCGAGCGATACCGCTTCTTGAATGACGAGCCACGATGCCGTCGTGAAGATGAGGATCGGCGCGATGTCGGTGATGGTCGATACGACGACATACGTCTTGGCGTTCCAACTCGTATGTTTGAGTGCCGCGTTCAAGAAGCCACCGTTCTGTTGTTCGAACGCCTTGTTCTCATATGGCTCTAGCGCAAAACTCCGAATGACCGCCATCCCGTTGACGCGCTCTGTCAAATGACCTTGTAGGTCAGCGAGTGCCGCCGACCGTTCACGCGTCAAACGACGCAACCGTCCATAGAAATAGCGGACTGCGATCGCATAAAACGGAAGTGGTAAAATCGCAATCAGCGTGAGTTGCGGGTCAATCGTATACATGATCCCGATGGCGATAAGAATGGTGACCATGTCGAGCCAAATATTCATCAGACCGGTGATGACGAAGTCTTTCGTCTGTTCGACGTCGTTGATGATCCGTGAAATGATTTGTCCCGTCTTATTGTTTGAATAATAGCGGAGTGACAACTTCTGGACGTGGTCGAATAACCGGTTCCGCACATCGAACAAGACACGCGTCGCGGCCCACTGCGCCAAATATTGACGCAAGTATTCGATCGGTGGCTTGAGGACCAAGAAGACGAAGAAAACGATGCTGAACAACCAGACGAGCGTCGTGTAGTCCTGCCTCGGCGCGTCGTCCGTCAAATAGTTATCGATGACATATTTATAAAGTAACGGTAATCCGAGCGGGATGGAAAACTTCAAAATCCCGACGAAAATGGTAAGGGCAATTTGTTTCTTATACGGACGAACAAACTGCAAATAACGTTTAATACTACCCATAATGCCTCCTGACTTAAGAAAAAAAGCGGAGATGAGGAATCATCTCCGGTAACGTGCTTCGTATTCGCGATACCATTCATCGACGAATGTTGGGTTGAACGGCCCTTTCCGTCCTCGAATCCAGTTGATCAGTTCTTGCACGTTCTGCTTCAAGATTCGATCAATCGCTTTCGGATAATTCATCTCGCGACGATGCCGCTCATATTCATCTTCATCTAAAATCGTGTACGACATATCCGGGAACACCTTGATGTCCAAATCGTAATCGATATATTTGATGGCACGTTCATCCCCATCAAATGTAGTCGGCGAACCTAGATTACAGTAGTAGTAAATCCCGTCTTCGCGAATCATACAGATGACATTGAACCAATACTCAGATGAAAAGTAGCAAATTGCCGGCTCTCGCGTTCTCCATTGCCGACCGTCTGACTCGCTGACCATGATGCGATCATTGAATCCGATCATATCCGTTTTTGACGACTGAAGGACGAGCGTTTCTTCCCAAACGCGATGCAAAGTTCCGTTGTGCTTGTAGCTCTGTATCTCGATTTTGCTACCTGCTTTGGGAAATAAGCTCATAAGCTCCTCCTTTCCGCTATGATGCTATACAATTCTCATATTTAATTATAGCGACTTTCAGAACCAATGAAAAAGGAAATCTCTTATTTTCATGAATTTAGTGTTTTTTGGAAGGCCCGCGTCCGTTCTTGGAACATCGGACGAAGCACGAAATACTCGACGAGTATGTTCGGAACATAGCTATCGAATGTCACTTCGTCGATCATGACCGCCTTGCCATCACGCGACTCGACCCGGTGCACATGTGTGAACCGCTTGAACGGAAACGGTAACGTCTTTCCTTGATCGCAGAATGCCTGGTTTCCCACAACGGTGATGGCACTGTTCCACGGCAGTTCCACCGGACCGACCCCAACGAACAACTTCACTTCATTCCCTTCGACCGAGGCGCCGTCCCCCACTAAGCGTACTTTAGGAAACTTCGTCAGTTTCGTCAAAAGCGAGGCATCCTGTAACAAATCCCAAAGCGAATCGACCGTCGTATCATATGTCGACTCTACATCAAATCGTCTCACGTTCGCCACCTGCCAATCGTTCTAATTTTTGTTGAGCAACAGAAACCGTCTTCACCTCGCGTTCCGAAGCGTCTAGCCAGACGACGTCATCCGTCGGAAGCGTATCGACACGATATAAATCGATATACCAAACGATATGAGAGAAGACATGCTTCACTTGCCCGAGATACGTTCCGTTAAGTTGTTCCCCCGTTCCTCGATCCATAAGCGGATATTGCCACATCCCAGCGAGCAATCCTTTGTCCGGTCGTTGTTCATATGCGATTTTTCTGTCTTTCTCGATGCATAGCGCGTCATACATTTCGACACGTGCTGCTCCCTTCTTCGTTTTGACCGGTAGCTCATCTTGTACATGATGCGCATATGCATAACAAGTGTCTTGCACGGGACAGAGCGAGCACATCGGATTTTTCGGTGTGCAGACCGTAGCACCCAACTCCATCACGCCCTCGTTAAAATCGGATGCGTGAGTCGGGTCCATCAATCGACGAACGACTTGTTCGAAGATTTTGCGTGTCTTCGGCAGTGCGATGTCGTCATAGATCCCGAATTGACGGGACATGACGCGCATGACGTTTCCATCCACAGCCGGTTCCGGTTGATTGTAGGCAATCGATAGTACGGCTCCCGTCGTATATGGTCCGACCCCTTTCAGTTTCTCGAAACGTTCCTTCTCCTCCGGGACAATCCCCTCGTAAACAGAAGCGACTTCTTTGACCGCTTCGTGTAAGTTCCGGACGCGAGAATAGTACCCTAGCCCTTCCCAATACTTTACGACCTCATCCGTGTCAGCAGCTGCGAGATCTTCGAGCGTCGGAAAGCGTTCCATGAACCGGTTGTAATATGGGATGACCGTATCGACTCGTGTCTGTTGCAACATCACTTCACTTACCCACACACGGTAAGGATTTTTCGCATGACGCCAAGGTAAATCACGCTTTTCGCGATTAAACCACGTGACGAGTTCCTCGTTGAAATGGTGAATATTATAATTTGTGAACAATTTATCAAGATTAAGCATTGTGTTTCCCCTCGTTTTAAAAATATTGTATGATAAATAAGAATAGATGACGTAATTCTTTCATTATTGATGGAGGTGCTGACGCACATTGGATACTGCGACACACATTGGTATGGGACTTGGTTTAAGTGCCATCGCGACGCTCAGCCCGGAAGTGTCAGGTGATGCACAACTTTTTTTAGCGATGACAGCCACGGCTCTCGTTGGCTCGCACGCACCAGACTTCGACACCGTCTTTAAGTTAAAAGGAAATAGTACGTATTTACGCCAGCATCGTGGTCGTTCACATGGAATCACCGCGCTTCTCGCTTGGCCAATCATCGTCAGCGCTGTCATCGGGACGGTCCTCGGTGTCAATCCTGCCTCCCTATGGGTCATGGCACAAATCGCCGTGTTGCTTCATGTCACGGTCGACTTATTTAATGCCTATGGGACGCAAGCGCTACAACCTTTTTCGAAAAAATGGATCGGCTGGGGCGTAATCGGGACATTTGATCCGTACTTGTTCTCCGCTTATTACGGTGCATATGCATTATGGATGATAACGGGTGCGACTGTCCCTATTTTTGCACTGCTCATTGCGCTTGTCATCAGTTACTATGCCATTCAGTTTAAATTACGTAACCGCGCGCTCGCTACCGTGGCGAGACACTTTGCAGGGGCACATGAATTGTTCATCTCTCCAGGAATCGGTTGGGATGACTGGCATGTCGCTGTCCGTTTCCGTGATGGTCTCGGAGCCGTAAAAGTAAAAAAAGGCAAAGTCATCGAATGTGGTCGCTTCCGCGACAAACCGATGCCAGGAGAAGAAGATCTCCATTTCGTAGAGGCTCGGAAAAATGCAGACTTACAGGCGTTCCTCGAGTTTTCTAAAATTCACACGTACACCGTGACACGTCATAACGGGATGATCGAATACCGCTTTACAAACTTGCGTTATTTCTCTAAAAACATGTATCCGTTCGTTGCCGTCGTCATCGTCGACGAGCAGACGAATGACGTGTTGTCATCCTTTACAGGTTGGGTGTTTAGCGAAGACAGTCTTCAGAAAAAATTGGTATACGAACAATAAAAAGTCGCTCACCTGAGCGACTTTTCTTATGCCTCCGATTCAGTGAATTGGAGCTCGAACTCGAATTTGACTTTCTTATCGACGAGGACACCACCCGCCTCAAGCGCTTGGTTCCACGTTAATCCATAGTCCTCACGGTTGAGCGACCCTTCTCCGGAGAAGGCGTGTTTCGTGTTGCCCCATGGGTCTTTGGCGCTCCCTTCATACTCCACTTCGAACGTCTCTTCCCGAGTCGTTCCTCGAATCGTTAAATCCCCTGTCACTTCGAATTCTCCGCCCCCTTTTGAACGGAAAGAAGTTGAATGAAAGACGAGATGCGGATGTTCCTCGGCATTGAAGAAATCGCCTGAACGAAGGTGGTTATCCCGATCTGTGTTATTGGTGTCAATCGATGCTGCCTGAATCGTCACTTTCACACTCGCATTCGCTAGATCGCTCGGCTCACCGTTCGCCTTAATATCAAATTCTTCGAATTCGCCCTTCACCTTGGAAATCATCATGTGCTTGACCGTGAACGTGATCGAACTATGCGCCGGGTCAATTTGATATGTCTTAGCCATCGTGACTCACTCCTTATGGATAAATTAATGTGTACAATCTAGTCATTTCCACAAATCTTGAGTTCAAAACGTTTTTACAAAAGATTGACAAATTATTGTCGAAAAATTTTGACTTTTATCACATCATACCGTTACGATGAAAAAAGGGAGTCGTTCGCTTACTGAAAAATGTAAGCGCATACATAACTCCTCTATCTCGTATGAAAAGGGAGGAACGATCATGATTTATGAAGTACCGAACTCAGCAGGAACGAAAGTACAGTTTAAAGACCGTTATGAGAACTACATTAACGGAAAGTGGACCGCACCGGCTGGTGGAGAATACTTTGAAAACACATCTCCTGTAAATGGGAAAGTATTATGTGAAGTCGCCCGCTCAACGAAAGAGGATATTGAACTTGCTTTGGATGCCGCTCATGCAGCCAAAGAGGATTGGGGCAAAACGTCTGTCACGGAACGTTCTGTCATCTTGAATAAAATTGCAGACCGCATGGAAGAGAACCTTGAAATGCTCGCCTATGCGGAAACATGGGAAAATGGGAAGGCAGTTCGGGAAACGCTCAACGCTGACCTTCCGCTCGCCATCGACCACTTCCGTTACTTCGCAGGGGTCATCCGCTCACAAGAAGGTGGCATCAGTGAACTCGACCATGATACGGTCGCCTATCATTTCCATGAGCCACTCGGTGTCGTCGCTCAAATCATTCCGTGGAACTTCCCGATTTTGATGGCGGTCTGGAAACTCGCGCCGGCACTCGCTGCCGGAAACTGTGTCGTCTTAAAGCCGGCAGAACAAACCCCTTCTTCAATCATGGTTCTCATGGAACTCATCGAAGATTTATTACCACCTGGCGTCATCAATATCGTGAACGGTTTCGGTCTCGAAGCAGGAAAACCACTCGCATCGAGTGACCGTGTCGATAAAGTCGCCTTCACCGGTGAGACGACGACGGGCCGCCTCATTATGCAGTACGCTTCTCAAAACATCATCCCTGTCACGCTTGAGCTCGGTGGGAAGTCACCAAACATCTTCTTTGCCGACATCATGGAAGCGGATGACGATTTCTTCGACAAAGCAATCGAAGGTCTTGTCATGTTTGCCTTGAACCAAGGGGAAGTCTGTACGTGCCCATCTCGCGCCTTGATTCAAGAGTCGATTTACGACAAGTTCATGGAACGCGTGCTAGAACGCGTCAAAGCAATCAAGCTCGGCAACCCACTCGATGCCGATGTCATGATGGGTGCACAAGCGTCGAACGAACAGATGGAAAAAATCCTGTCTTATCTCCAAATCGGGAAAGAAGAGGGCGCAGAGTGTCTAATCGGTGGAGAGCGCAACATGATGGACGGAGAGCTCGCGGACGGGTATTACATTCAACCGACCATCTTCAAAGGTCATAACAAGATGCGAATCTTCCAAGAAGAGATTTTTGGACCGGTCTTATCCGTGACGACATTCAAAGATGATGCGGAAGCACTCGCCATCGCGAACGATACCCTTTACGGACTCGGGGCAGGCGTGTGGACACGAGACATGAACCGTGCATACCGCTTCGGTCGTGAAATTCAAGCAGGACGTGTCTGGATCAACTGTTACCACTCCTATCCGGCACATGCTGCATTCGGTGGTTACAAAATGTCCGGAATCGGTCGTGAGAACCATAAGATGATGCTCGGTCACTATCAACGTACGAAAAACATGCTCGTCAGCTACAGCGAACAAAAGCTCGGGTTCTTCTAAGATGGTGAGACGAGTCGAGGCCACCCCCGCCGCGCTCGAACTCATCGAACGTCTCAAATCAAAACACGGTCCCCTCCTCTTTCATCAGTCAGGAGGATGTTGTGACGGGAGCTCTCCCATGTGTTTCCCACGTGACGAGTTCATGGTGGGCGACCACGATGTTCTTCTCGGTGAAATCGGCGAGACGCCATTTTATATCCATGAGAAACAATATGATTATTGGAAACATACACAACTGATCATCGATGTCGTCGATGGTCGAGGTGGTATGTTCTCGCTTGAAGGTGTCGAAGGGAAACGTTTTTTAGGACGTTCTCGAGTCTTTACAGAAGAAGAGCGTGAGGCGCTGAAGCATGAAACATAAGCAAAAGGACCCATTTCGATGGGTCCTTTATGATGTAAAAAAACGATTATCCTTAATTGTAAAAAATATACATATGAATCATCTTGCTTCTTGTATAGTGGATACAAAGGGAGGGATTCGATGGCTTCACTACTAACAGAATTGTTCGAAGGTATTTTAATTACCTTAATCAGTCTATTCGCACCCATTTTTCTCGTCCTCACACTTATCATCCTCTACAAGGTCAAACGTTATCAAAACAGTCAGTATTCTCAACAAACTCGACATTCTTACTTCAAAGTGGTCCAAGACACCGGTCTATTCGGAGAATACTTATGTGTGGCGGAGATTGAGTCAAAGTTCTTTCAACCGTTGATTCTGACAAACCTGTATCTCCCCCATCCTTCTAAAAAAGATCGAACCACTGAGATCGATGTCATTTTAATCAACCAATCCGGGGTACATGTCATCGAGTCCAAAAACTATAGCGGTTGGATATTCGGTCGGGCACGTGACCAATACTGGACGCAGACACTCCCCCGCCGTAAAAAACACCGCTTCTTCAATCCAATCAAGCAAAATGAATTGCATCTCAAAGCCATCGAGCAAGTGCTTGGAGTGGACCGAATCCATCTCCACTCATGGATCGTGTTCAGCAATCGTTCGACGCTCAAAAAAATTGAATCTACCGAGGTCCCTGTGCTCAATCGCCAAAAATGGATCAAAGAGCTGATCACCTATCAGGACTTTGTATTCGATCTTGATGAGCAAGTCCGACTATACGAAATCTTACGCTCCTTCACACAAGTCGACACGACTGTCGCTTTGAAACATATCGAAGACATCAAGTCGACGATCAAGCAGTAAACAAACATCCCCGTACTCATGATGAGCGCGGGGATGTTTCGTCATTTACTCTGCATTTTAAAGCGTAAATACAATTCGTTATAGTAAGCGTTCATGCGCTTCCCTAGGTTTTCATACACTTCAAGGTCCTGCGTCACTTCACGAGACGGGTAGAACCGTTCATCCGATGTGACTTCTTCATCCAAGAATTCGAGAGCCGCTTCGTTCGGTGTCGAGTATCCGACATAATCCGTGTTACGTGCCGCAATCTCAGCATCTAACATAAAGTCGATGAACTGATGTGCCCCGTCCACGTTTTGTGCCGTACTTGGGATGACGAGGTTATCAAACCAGAGATTCGTGCCTTCTTCCGGAATGACATACGTCAGTTCTTCGTTCTCATACATGATTTCCGACGCATCTCCGGACCAGACGACGGCTGCCGCTGCTTCACGGTTCGCCATCAGCATTTTGATTTCGTCTCCGACGATGGCTTTGATGTTCGGCCAAAGCGTTTCCAACTTTTGCTCCGCCTCAATCAACTCATCTTTATTCGTCGTATTGAGGGAGTAACCAAGCGAGTTCAGGCCGAAGCCCATCACTTCACGTGTCCCGTCCGCAAGGAGAATGTCGTTCTCGAGCGGCATTTCCCACAGGTCGTTCCATGAAGTGATCTCACCATCGACTAGTTCAGGATTGTAGACGATCCCGACCGTGCCCCAGAAATAAGGAACCGAGTACTTGTTACCCGGGTCGAACGATTTATCGAGGAAGCGCGGATCGATATTATCAAAGTTTTCGAGTTTATCGTAATCGATTGGGAGAAGAAGATTCTCCTCTCTCATCTTACTGATCGCATAATCGGATGGAACGGCGACATCAAAGGCCGTCCCGCCTTGCTCAATTTTCGTGAGCATCGCTTCGTTCGAGTCGAACGTTTGATAAACGACCTTCAACCCGCTCTGCTCTTCGAACTCACCAATCAATTCTTCATCGATATAGTCTCCCCAGTTGTAGACGACCAGTGTGTTGTCGCCGCCGAATCCTTGCGCAGCATTCAGTTGCTGAATCCAAAGAAGGAGACCGAAGCTGACAATCAATGGCACAGCCAACATGATGACTAGTTTTTTCATCGTCTAACCTCCTTTGACCCTCGTTGCGCTAACACATAATATCCGATGACAAGGATGAGCGTGAAGAGGAACAGAATCGCAGACAACGCATTGATTTCAAGCGAGATACCTTGACGTGCCCGCGAATAGACTTCTACGGCGAGCGTCGTGAAGCCGTTCCCTGTCACAAAGAATGTGACAGCAAAGTCATCTAACGAATAGGTGAGTGCCGTGAAGAAACCGGCAAATACCCCCGGCGTGATATATGGCAGAATGACTTTCGTCAATACGTCCCACGTACTGGCCCCTAGGTCACGCGACGCATCAATCAACGTCGGACTCATCTCTTGGAGTTTTGGTAACACCAAGATGACGACAATCGGAACCGAGAAGGCGATGTGCGACAAAAGGACCGAATAAAAGCCTAACTGAATCCCTAGCATCGTGAAGAGGATCAAGAAAGACGCCCCGATGATGACGTCCGGGCTCACGATCAAGACGTTGTTCAATGATAAAAGCGACGTCTTCGTATACTTTTGTTTCGCCGTATAGATGGCGAGTGCCCCGATGACACCGAGCACGGTCGAAATCGTCGCCGAGAGCAGCGCGATGACGATCGTATTCAAGACGATGACGAGAAGTCTCGTATCTGTGAAGAGCGACTTGTACCATTCGAGGGTGAACCCTTCAAAGTTACTCATCGTTCCGCCACTGTTGAACGAGTAGAATACCAAATATAGGATTGGCGCATATAAGATGAAGAAGACGGCCGCCAAGTATAAGTTTGATAATTTGAATCGTTTACGTTTCATCGACGAACCGCTCCTTTCGCACCCCAGTCACGCGTGATGACCATGACGAGAACCATCGCCAAGATGAGGAAGACGGCAATCGTCGAGCCCATCCCCCAGTTTTGCGTGACAAGGAATTGTTGTTCAATCGCTGTACCGAGTGTGATGACTCGGTTCCCGGCGATGAGTCGGGTGATCATGAAGAGTGATAATGCCGGAATAAAGACGATTTGAATCCCCGATTTGACACCGTCAAGCGTCAACGGGAAGATGACACGTCGGAACGTCGTCCAGTTCGATGCACCTAGATCACGGGATGCGTAGACGAGTGACGGCGGTAACTTCTCAATGGCGTTGTAAATCGGCAAAATCATGAACGGGATGAAGATGTATACCGAAACGAAGACAAAACTGAAATCGGTGAATAGAATCTGTTTCGTCCCAATACCGATGGCTTCTAAAAATTGATTCGTAATCCCGTACGTCCCAAAAATTCCAAGGAACGCATACGCCTTTAACAACAAGTTAATCCATGACGGCAGCAAGATGAGTAAGAGCCAAAGCTGTTTATGCTTCGTCTTCGTCAACAAGTATGCCGTCGGATACCCGACGAGTAACGAGAAGAACGTAATGAGAAACGCATACCAGAACGACGAGAGCGTCATCGACAAATACGTCGACGTGAAGAACGTCTGATAGTTTTCTAAACTCAAATTCCCATCGATATCAAAAAAGGAATAATAGACGACGAGGACGAGTGGTGCGATGACGAACAAGGCGATCCAAATCCAATAGGTCGTCAAATATACCGTCTTTGCGGTCTGATTAGTTTGATTCATGAGGGACCTCCTCGTAGGATTCGAGACGACGGTCAAATTCTTCTTCTGTTTCACCTAGTCGCATGACGTGAATCGCTTCTTCGTCAAACGTCAATCCGATTTTTGATCCGACGATTGATTTCTTCGTCGAGTGGACGAGCCATTCGTTTCCTTCTTGGTCATAACAGCAAATCTCGTAGTGGACACCTCGGAACAATTGAGAATCGACGTCGACAACGAGTTTCGCTGCATCGACCGATGTCATCTCTAAGTCTTCCGGACGAATGATGACCTCAACTTTTTCATTGCGGTCAAATCCTTGGTCAACACAGTCAAACGTTTTACCAGCAAACGTGACGACATTGTCTTCCGGCATGACACCCGGCACGATATTGGATTCACCGATAAAGTCTGCAACGAAACGGTTGATCGGTTCATCATAAATATCAGTCGGTGTCCCACTCTGAACAATTTTCCCGTTGTTCATGACGAAAATCTCATCCGACATGGCGAGCGCCTCTTCTTGGTCGTGTGTGACGAAAATAAAGGTAATGCCAAGACGTTGCTGTAACTCACGAAGTTCATATTGCATCTCCGTACGAAGTTTCAAGTCTAAGGCAGAGAGCGGTTCATCAAGGAGAATGACCTCCGGCTCATTTACGATTGCGCGGGCGATGGCGACACGTTGGCGCTGTCCACCTGACATCTCATCGATTTCGCGCGAGCCGTATCCTTCTAAGTTAACAAACTTGAGAGCCTGCTCCACTTTCGCTTTCACATCTGCTTCTTTCAATTTTTTAATCCGGAGACCGAATGCCACATTCTCAAATACGTTTAAATGAGGAAACAGCGCATAATCTTGGAACACGGTATTCACTTGTCGTTTATTAGCCGGCACATCGTTGATTCGTTTCCCGCTGAAGTGAATACCTCCTTCGGTCGCATCGGTAAATCCGGCGATGAGACGCAAAATCGTCGTCTTCCCACATCCCGATGGACCGAGAAGCGTATAAAACTTCCCACGCTCAATCTCAAAACTAATATCTTCAAGGACGACTGTGTCGTCGTAACGCTTTGACACGTGGTCAAAGCGAATAATTGTCTCTGCATTCATGCTGTTTCCTCCTCTGTTGACTTATAAATATGAATGGGTCGCGACGATGAGACATTCGCTCTCCCCGTCGTTGTCGTTGACGAGTTGATGCGAATCCGAGGCGACATAATAAAGGGTTTCCCCTGTCTTGGCAAAATATGTGTGGTTCCCTAATTTCAAGGCGATTTTGCCGGACAAGACGTATACGAGCGTCTCCGAACGCGAAGGCTCATATTGTTTGAACTCTCCATGTTTGAAAAATGTGACAAGGATGGGCTCCATCTCTTTTTCATTCGATTCCGGGATGAGCCATTCTGTCCGATATTTGCGTTCTTCATCCGTATAGATGGTGCGATCGTCAACGGTGTACACCACTTTTTGATTCAAGTCTTCATCAAAAAACTCTTTCGGGGAACTCCCGAGGACATTCAATAAATCGAATAACGTTTCTAGTGAGGGAGAGCTTAAATCCCGCTCGATTTGAGAAATATAGCCTTTACTCAAATCGGTACGTTCCGCCAGCTCCTCTTGGGTCAACCCTTTTTTGATCCGGAGCCGCTTAATGTTTTGACCTACTTCCAACGACTGAACGCCTCCTTCTTGTTTAGTGAAACATGAGTTCAACTAAAGAAAGTTTATTTATACTATACTTTAAAACAAACTATTAGCGACCTTCATTATAACGAATTGTTGAAGAATTGCAATAAAAAAGTCACGCCCCAAGGACGTGACTCAGTGTAAGTTCCGTTTAGACATCAAATGCTTGAACTTTTCGTTTTTCGTTTGGAACAAATGGAGCTGTGCCCCATATGCATCGATCTGTTGAATGACGTATTGGAAAGCCTTTGCCTCTCCCGGATACGGTTCGCCCGCCTTGGCAAGTGAGGTCTCAAAATCTTCCCATAACACTTCGACCCACGTCACCGCTTCTGAATCGTTCAAGACGTCATTTTTCTCTTTTAGAATGACCGCAAGCCGTTCATATTGTTCGTTCCGGTTCATCGCTTCACCTCCGACAATTCTGAGAGCGGGATGGCCCGTTCTGTCATCTCGCCTTCAAACGTCCCCCAGCCCATGACGCCGTTGACGAATTTCAAGCGAAACGGACGGTCATTGTAATTGACGACATATGTTTCACCTGGACGAAACGATGATGGGTCAATCAAATAGCTTTCGGCAATCGCAATCCGTCGAAGGACGACTTCAATTTCGCTGACCATGCCCATCTGTTCAGCCTTTCGTTTCCGTTCATGTAATGCTTGAATCTCTTGCTCTAACTCATATTTCGATAAGTCACTTAACCGCTTTTCCATATCGTTCACCTCGATGTAAGCGTATCAGATTTTACGAAAAAAGAAAAAGACGAGACTGAGTACGTGACTCAGTTCGCCTTGAAGTTGTAAAGTGGCTTGATGATTTGATCGATTTGAACGGCCGGTTCGATATAACGAACAATTTCTTTCATCGACTTATACACAAATGGTGATTCATCGATTGTCGATGGGCGAACTGATGTCGACCAGACACCTTCCATCGAACGTTTGAATTCTTTGAAATCGACGCGTTTCCGCGCGGCCGACCGAGACATGATCCGACCTGCGCCGTGTGGACCCGAGAAGTTCCAGTCTGGATTCCCTTTCCCCGTACAGATGAGCGAACCGTCTCGCATGTTCATCGGAATGATGACTCGCTCTCCTTCTTGAGCGGAGATGGCCCCTTTTCGCAGGATCATCGCATCATGATCGATATAGTTATGGACGGTGTCGAATTGATCGACGATGTTCCAATTCATCGCTTCGACGATTACATCAGTCATCGCACGACGGTTCGCCGCCGCGTATTGTTGAGCGATGCGCACGTCATGCATGTAATCGTCCATATCCGCTCCCTCCACATAAGCCAGGTCTCGAAATGGTTTCCGTGACGCACGCTCTGTTTCCAGATAAGCCGAGATTTCTTGTTGTCGACCTAAGGCTTTCAAACGCTCAATTTCTTCTTTTACATCATGTGTTTCCATCATGTGTTGAATCGCTCGCTCCTGATAGTGATCGGCAATCTGCACCCCAAGATGGCGCGAACCGGAATGAATGACAAGAAACGTACGTCCCGAGTCATCTCGGTTCACTTCAATAAAGTGGTTCCCCGAGCCGAGCGACCCGACCGAGCGCAAGGCTCGGTCGAGTTTATACGGCGCTCGCACCTCTTCTAATGGAAGTTCAGATGCGTATGGATGAACCTTCTCCCGAATGTTCATCCCGCTCGGTACGAGTTCACGAATGAGGTCATCGAGTCGTTGAAAATCGATCCGCTTGGCTTTGATCTCCGTACAAAGCATCCCACACCCTAAATCGACACCGACCAGGTTTGGCACGACTTTGTCTTGAATCGTCATCGTCGTTCCAACGACCGATCCTTTCCCCGCATGCATGTCCGGCATGATCCGAATCGATGCCCCTTGTGTGAACGGTTGGTCGAGCAATGTTTCAATTTGATTCCGCGTCATATCATCGATTCGTTCGTTAAACACTTTGGCGCGGTTATATTTCCCCTTGATTTCCATGTGACCTCCTTAACTGATGGCTTGTTGTTTACTCTGTAATTCATGCATTCGGGCGTAGACACCACCATACTCGATGAGTGACTGGTGATTGCCTCGCTCAATGATTCGCCCGTGGTCGAGAACGAGAATCTGGTCCGCTTCCCGAATCGTCGAGAGTCGGTGCGCGATGACAAATGTCGTCCGACCGTACGTGAGTGTCTTGAGCGCGTCCTGAATCAATGCCTCCGTCTCCGAGTCGACGCTCGCTGTCGCTTCATCGAGGACGAGGATGGCCGGGTCAAAGACGAGGGCGCGTGCGAAACTGACCAGCTGTCGTTCTCCACTCGAGAGTGAAGCTCCACGCTCGATCACCGGCTCATCGATGCCTTGCGGTAGCTGCTTCACGAAGCGGTCTGCCCCGACGGCTGTGAGTGCTTTCCATACCTGTTCGTCCGTAATCGTCTCATCTCCAAGCGTGACGTTCGTCCGAATCGTTCCAGTGAATAGGAACGGGTCTTGTAAGACGATCCCGAGATGGTCTCGTACCGCCTGCGTCGGTAGTTTAGTCACGTCCATGCCATCGATTCGAAGGACTCCGGCCGAGGGGTCATAGAAACGCATGAGCAAGTTCATGATTGAACTCTTCCCGCTTCCGGTATGCCCAACGAGTGCGACCGTCTCACCAGGAGCGGCGTGTAGTTCAATCTGTTGCAACACCGGTTTCCCTGCTTCATAACTGAAGGTCACGTCATCAAAGACGACATCCCCTTTAAAGCGTGGAAGACGTTCTGATGAGACCGGTTCCCCTTTCTCGTCGAGCAGTTGGAACATCCGGTCGGCCGAGACAAGCGCTTGTTGGAGTGGTGACAATTGGTTCATGATCTGTGTCACCGGCTCAAAGATCCGCGAAACATAGTCGATATACGCGTACAGAATCCCGAGTGTTAAGACACTTCCCGTACCAAGCGTTTGTGCCCCGACAAACCAGATGAGCAAGGCGAGCGCCATGTTTCGGAAGAAGTTGACGAGATTGTGGCTCATCAACGCATCCAATTTCAACAACTTTCGTCTCGTTTGGAAGTTGTCGCTGTTCTTCTCATTGAACTCGTCATAAACGAGATTTTCGCGGACGTATGATTGAATGATTGGCATCGTTTGAATGCTCTCGTTCAACTGCGCGTTCATATCCGCGACGAGTGCGCGGACACGGAAGTTATTTTTTGTCGAGAAACGTTGGAACAACTTGATCCAGACGATGACGACCGGGATGATAATGAGCGAGACGAGCCCTAGACGCACGTCTAGGAAGAACATCGCAATGAGTACCCCAATCATCATGACGACACTTTGGAAGACACGAGCGAGCACTCCTAAATACAGGTCGCGAATCGTCTCTGTATCATTCGTGACACGACTGACAATCTTCCCGATTGGTGTCTGGTCAAAATAACGTACCGGAATCGTTTGAAGATGCTTCATCACATCAAGACGCATCGTCTTTACGATTTTATGCGCTGATCGTTGTAGGAGCATCTGTTGTCCCCAGTTCAATCCGGCCGCAAATAGTAACAGGACGACGTACAATCCCGATAAGAGAAGGACAGCTCGTAAATCCGTCTGATAGAACTGGAATACGTCGGTCGACGAGAGCGCGGCAATATTGTCATATGTCGCCGTTTCGTCTCCTCTTGAAATCGTCAGCACGTCGCCTTCGACTTCACGAACGCCTCCGCTTATAACCGCATCAGGTACGAGATAGTAACCATCGGTCGTTTGTACGATCGAGACCGGCTGAATCACCTCTTGGCCATCTAGTCTCGTTTCTTTCTCATAAGAATCTCCATTAAAGGAAACACTACCGCCGGATTCGACTTGAACCCAGTCACGTTCGATGGCGACGATATGCTCATCGATAATGATTTTGGCGATATACGGCCCGGCAAGTTCTGCACCGACCGCTAAAAAGAGTAATGTCAGTCCGAGGAAGATGGAGCGCTTCACTTGCTTGGCATAACCAACGAGTGAGCGGATCGTCTTCTTCCGGCGGACCGGATCTAATTCATATTGATCGATCATGAGAGATTCCCCCTTTCCCGGATTACTCCGTCTCTCCTTGTCGAATAAATTGTTCATAGTACCAACCGTGTCGTTCCATCAGTTGGTCGTGGGTGCCGCGCTCGGTGACTCGTCCGTCTTGAAGGACGAGAATTTGGTCGGCATGTGCCACCGCAGAAAGACGGTGCGCCACGATAAAGGTCGTCTTCGCCTCACGGCTCGTGCGGACCGAATCGATTATGCGTGATTCCGTTTTCGCATCGACCGCTGAGAGCGAATCGTCAAGAAGCAGAATCTCAGGATTTTTCAGTAAAGCACGTGCAATTGATAATCGTTGTTTTTGTCCACCTGACAGCATGACCCCTTGCTCCCCAACGACGGTATCGAGACCGTTCTCCAAGTGTTCGATGTCTGTATCGAACGCCGCGAGGTGAATGGCTCTGTCGAGTGCTTCATCCGAGACATCATCGACTCCGAAACGAATGTTATCACGCACCGTTTTCGAGAATAGGAGGTGCTCTTGTGACACATACCCACTCCAGCCACGGACCGTTTCAAGTTTAATGTCCGAAATCGGCACCCCGTTCACGAGAAGGGAATCGTCGATCGGATACTCCCGGAGCAATTGACGTAACAACGTCGTCTTCCCAGCTCCAGTCGGTCCGACAATCCCAATCGTCTCACCACGCGAGACGTGCAGGACGATGTCTTCTAACGACTCCCGATTCGCGTTTGGATAACGGAATGAGAGCGATTTGAAGGTGATTTTCTCTGGTACATCGATGTGAACCGTTCCGGTTGACGAAACGTCCGGTACCTCATTCATCGTTGTCTCAATCCGTTCCAAGCTCGCCGTTCCTCGTTGGACGACGTTGATGAGTTCCCCGAAGGCATACATCGGCCAAATCAACATCCCTAAATAAATGTTGAAGGAAACGAGTTGACCGAGCGTGATGTCGTTCGTAAAGACGAGATACGTCCCGAACGAGAGTCCGATCAAATAGCTGAGTCCAACGAGTAATTTGATAACCGGCTCAAACAAGACGTCGATTTTAGCGACATGCATGTTTTTCGCCATCACGTCATCCGTGATGTCATCAAATTTTTTCGTATCCGCCTCTTCTTGGACGAAGGAGCGGACGACCCGAAGACCAGAGATGGATTCAACGACTTGGTCGTTCATCACGCCGAACGAATCTTGGGCTGCCGTGAAACGTGTATGAATCTGACTCCCAAGTTTATTCATCGACCAGGCGAGAATCGGCATTGGCAAAAGTGCTGCGAGCGTCAACTTCCAATCGATGAACACGCCCATAATCGTCAAGGCGATGAGCGTCATGTTGAACGAGTCGACTAATGTCATGACCCCAAATCCCGCTGTCCGCTCCACCGCTTTTAAGTCATTCGTCGCAAGTGCCATCAAGTCACCTGTGCGATGTTGTTGATAGAAGCGCGGTGTTTGTTTGAGGAGGTGACCAAAGAAGCGACCTCTCAATTTCTTTTCAAGTAAAAAGGCTGTCCCGAAGAGTCGGGCAATCCACAAGTACGACATCACGTACGATAACACCATAATGCCGAGTAGCGACGATACAATCAGAATCAATCGCTCTGTCGTCAAACTTCCTTCACGAATCGCATCGATCGCCTGACCAATAATCCAAGGCGGCAGCATATCTACAACCCCTGTGATGATCAGTAAAATGATCGCAATCACATACGTTCGTTTCTGTCTTTTAATAAACCAATCCAATTGCTTAATCAGTTTCATGACTGATTTCCCCCTTCCGCCTCACCCATCCAAGCACGCAAAAAAGCGCACTCCACCTGATTGTGCAACCAATCAAATGAAGCGCGCTTGAAGTAGTCTTCAGTCTTTTGCATGGTCAGGGAAAGGACACTACCCCTATCCAGCTGCCAATGTCACGCAGTTAAATACGAGTAGCCATATGATGTTTTGAGTGTGTTTGTGAGTGCAATGTT
The DNA here is from genome assembly GCF_018617255.1 of Exiguobacterium sp. s43. GTDB lineage: Bacteria > Bacillota > Bacilli > Exiguobacteriales > Exiguobacteriaceae > Exiguobacterium > Exiguobacterium profundum. Next base: position 183,651 of record NZ_JACSJT010000003.1, on the reverse strand, counting down.
GTTCATCATTCTGGCTCCTCTCGTTTCATAGTTTTAAAATCTACTCAAACCTTAGCAGACTGTTCTGAAAATTGTCAACATTATTCTGTAAAAAAACTGTAACTTGATTTAGTTTAAGAAAAACATGCCTAAAATGAGACCAATGACCCCCGTCGCCGTCACGTAATAAATCATCGGCATGAGCGTGTAACGGATGATGGTCCCTTCCTTGCCGAGTAATCCAGCAACCGATGCGACCGCTACGACGTTCAACACACAGATCATGTTTCCTGCGTTCGCTCCCGCCATCTGCATCGATAAAGCGAGCGTGTTATCAAGTCCAACCGACTCCGCAACGTTTGTCGTCAAACTCGAGAACATCATATTGGAAAACGTCGCCGAACCTGAAACGAAGGCACCAAGGGCCCCAATCCACGGTGCGACAAGTGGCCACACCCCACCGAACGTATCAGCAGCTGCCGTCGCAAGCTCGACCGGCATCGAAGCGAGTCCGGCACCGCCATTTTCAGAGTGGATGAATATACGAACCATTGGAACCGACGCCGCTAACGTGATGGCCGTTCCGACGACTCCAAGTGTCGTCGCCTTAAACACCGATGTCACTTGTGACCAACTCATGTTGTGTAAGAAGAATGTCGCAATAATCGTCAGGATAAACATAAAACCTGGTGAATAGAACGGTTCCCAAGACGTCGAAACTCCTTCTACCCCAAGAATGTCCGGGAGATTGATTCGGACACTGCGAGAGAGTTCGTTTAAAAATGGTACGGTACGGGTGAGCACTAAGAAAATCGTCAAAATAAGATAAGGTGCCCACGCCTTCCACTGAGGCAATTCTCGCGTGGTTGATTTGAGCGTCACTTTTTCAGCAGATGGTTCTAGCTCATCCACATATCCATCAAACGTCCAGACGCGTTTCGGCATGAGAATTCCTTTACGAGCCATGGCCACGAGGATGACCAGACCGGTTAAACCACCGAGCATGCCACCGAACTCAAATCCGAGGATGAGTGTCCAAATGTACGCAGGTACGCTGTATAACAACGCCGCCACAATCGCAACCGGAAATACCTCAAGTGCGGGTTTTATCGACTTCTCTTTACTGAAGAACCGCGTCAACATCAAAATCAAAATGAACGGGATGAATAGGCCGACCACCATATCGATCAACACCGTCTGCAAGACGACCTCTGTCAAGAAGGCAATCGATTCAGGTTGGTTCACATCTAAAGATAGACCGTTCCCGATCCCGATGAGTGCAGGTGTCCCGACCGCACCAAATGTCACAGCCGACACGTCTGCAGATAGTGCGATGACAACGGCGGCAATCGGTGGAAACCCGAGTGCGATCAAGAGCGGTGCTGCAACCGTTGCAGGCGTCCCGAATCCAGATGCGCCTTCAATAAATGAAACGAATAACCATCCGACAATCAAAACTTGAATTCGAGGGTCGGGTGTGATGTTGACGAATCCGGAACGAATTGCGTTCATCCCGCCCCCTTCTTTCATCGTATTCATCATTCCGATTGCCCCGTAGACAATCCATACTGTCGTGACGGCGATGACGAGTCCTTGTAATGTCGCTGCCATAATTCGTGTCGCATCCAATTGCCAGACGAAGAACGCTAAAATCGCCGTCGTCACAAGTGACAAGGGCATGGCTACCGATGCAGGTAAACGCATAATGACCAATAAGATGAGCACGGCCACAATCGGTGTCAGTGCTGTAATCCATTCTAAAATCGTCAATGTAGACCCACCTTTTCGTGTTTTCCCCTACCGTAAACAGATGTCCCATCACGATTCTTCTTCAGCGATTCGATCTAACGTACGTTCAATCACATCATACGGAAATCCTTTGCGCCGAAGCTGCATCTTCATGCGCTGTTTGCGTTCGAACGCGTCGTATCCGCTGAACTTCCGACTCAACTTCTCAGCCTGTTTCAGACATGCCGCAACCTCGACATCTTCGTCCTCTTCTTCCCAAAAAGTTTGAATCGCCTCTGAAATAATATCAAAGGTAAACCCCCTTTGCATCAGGGTTTGTTGAATTCTTTGTTGCACTTCTGTGGCAGAACGACGATTTGTTTCCAGTTGTTTCCTTTTCACGAACTTTCCAGCCTTCTCGACGAGATCTTCGTGTGAGATTGATTCTAATACGGATTCAACAACGTCCGTTGGGATTCGGAGCTGTTCGAGCTCGCGTTTGATTTTGATTGGTCCACTTGGACTTGTGTTGAATTTCGTTTGGACATACGCTTTTGCGAACTCCTCATCATTCAAATAACGCTGCTCGATTAGTCGCGTGATGGCATGTTTGATAGCAGATTCACTTAACTCTTTCTTCACGAGATAGTCCCTTACCTCTGAAATGGCGCGCATTCGATACGATAAATAATTGATGGCCAACTTATAGGCTTTCTGAGCTTCTTCCGCCTCAAGGACGTCTTGCACAAAATCGTCTTCGAGCTCCATCCCTTTTGTGAGCCCGTACTTGATGAATACGTCAACATCGATGGCGAACGCAAACTCCTCTTTCCCCTCCCGTTCGATGAAGACGTTCAGTCGATCTTGGTTCTTCTTTTGGGTCGTGAACTTTGCAATTTTCACAACGACTCCCCTCCATTCCATGTTTCTAACATATCACGTTCAAGAAACGTAGAGGATTTTTGATAAGTTAGAAGAAAGGGTATTCATCTGGATATACTGACTTATACCCATTTTAGAAACAACACATGATATCGGAGGGAATTTCATGAAAATCGCAATCACTGGTGGAACTGGGCTCATCGGTCAACCACTCGTTCGTGCACTCGCCGACGCCGGACATCAAGTCGTCGTGTTGACGCGTCATCCACGTCCCCGCCATCGCGGGGTATCGTTTATCGAATGGTTGACACCGAATAGTAAACCAGAAGAGGAACTCGAAGGAACAGATGCGTTCATTCATTTGGCCGGCGCCTCAATCAACGACGGGCGATGGACACACAAACAGAAACAAGCCATCCTTCAAAGTCGAATCGAAGGGACGAAGGAAGTCGTCCGAATTATTCAACAGTTGAAACAAAAGCCACAGGTCGTCATAAGCGGCTCGGCCATCGGTATATACGGTGAAGATCGTTCCATCACATATTCCGAAGAAACACCATTGCCGACACGGACTAATTTCCTCGGGAATGTCTGCGTCCTCTGGGAACAAGAAGCAGAACCCATTCGTGATTTAGGTGTTCGCCTTGTGACGATGCGCACCGGAGTCGTCTTATCGAATGATGGCGGTGCTTTCCCATTAATGAAACTCCCCTATCAGTTCGGGGTCGGTGGTAAAATTGGATCAGGAGAGCAATGGGTTCCTTGGATTCATTTAGACGACCTCGTCCGCTTGTTCGTGCACGTCATCGAGACTGATTCCATTGAAGGACCCGTCAACGGCACTGCACCTACACCGGTGACGATGAATGAGTTCGGGAAGACGATTGCGAACGTGATGCATCGTCCTCACTGGATTCCGGCACCTGCCCCAATGATGCAACTCGCCCTCGGCGAAAAGAGCGTCATCGTCCTAGAAGGTGCGAAAGTCGTTCCGACGAAGGCACTTCAACATGGTTTCGACTTCCGCTATGAAACATTGGAACCGGCTCTAACACAACTACTACAAGATGTTTAAGGAGAATGAATTGTGAGTCACTTACTAATCCGAAATGCCCATATTTACCCCATCACTGCCCCCCATTTTTACGGAGACCTCCGTGTTCGGGACGGGAAAATCGTCGAAATGTCCGATTTACTTGAACCGACTGACGGGGAGCATGTCATTGAAGCCGAAGGAAACTTTTTATTCCCGGGCTTCATCGATGCTCACACCCACCTCGGATTATATGATGAAGGAACCGGCTCTGTCGGAAACGACGCCAATGAGACGGTCGAAGCGATGACGCCTCATGCACGTGCGATTGACGGGGTATACCCTCTTGACGAAGGATTTCAAGAAGCGCTGATGGCAGGCGTGACCGCCGTTCAGGTCATGCCAGGAAGTATGAACGTCATCGGTGGTGTGACCAGTGTCATCAAAACACACGGTCGATATATTGACGACATGATCGTCCGTCGTTATGCCGGATTGAAGATGGCGCTCGGTGAAAACCCGAAACGGATTCATAGTATGGGAAAAACAGGTGATTTGACGCGGATGGGGATTATGGGGTTGCTTCGTGAAGCGTTCCGTACCGTCGGGTCGACCAAAACGATCGGAACGTTCGGCAGTCAGATGATTCAACTTGCCCTCGACAGAGAGATGCCGATTCGTGTGCATGCCCACCGCGCCGATGACATTTTATCTGTCGTTCGCTTTGCCCAAGAGTTCGATCTCGACTATCGTATCGAACATTGTACAGAAGGTCATCTTGTCGTTGAAAAACTACAAGAACTCGGTGTGAAACATGTCACCGTCGGACCGACGTTTACTCGAAAATCTAAAATCGAGCTCCAGAACAAGACATGGGAGACGTATCGCATTCTCCATGAGCACGGCATGATCGTCTCCATCACGACCGACCATCCGTACACGCCGGTCCAATATTTGAACTTGTGCGCCGGTCTTGCGGCACGTGAAGGACTTCCTGTCGATATCGCGTTGCGAGGGATCACCATCAATCCAGCTGAATCACTAGGTGTCGCTGACCGAATCGGATCTCTTGAAGTAGGAAAAGATGCCGATTTGGTGCTTTGGAGTCACTTCCCGCTCGACTACTTATCGAAGCCGATTATGACGATTGTGAACGGTGAAGTCGTGTACAAAACGGACCGTGCTGAAACCCATCATGAGGTCGAGTAATTTTCATTATTTTTCATAAGGGTTTTTACGCATAATTTACTTGCTTTTTTAAAAATACTATATAAAATTATCTTGTAACTTCATAAAGCAGCCAAGGCGGTTCGAACAGCGAAGCCAGAAGTATGCTTTCGTTACGACTATTCTTCAGCGGTCTGAAATAGGAGGAGGAATGTAAAGGTGCTCAAATTTCGTGAGCTCACCGACTGCGCGGAGTTGTTCGAACTGATGCAACACCCAGATGTCTTTCCGTATGTCCGTCAAAAGACGGTCCATTTTGACGAGTTTTTATTTAGCACGAAGCAAGTCATCGAGCTAGAAGAGCAAGGAAATATCATCTCACGTACCATCACGAACGAGTATGGCACCCCGATTGGGACGATTAGCTTGTTCGATGTCGAATCCGGATATGGATTCCTTGGCACGTGGCTTGGCAAGCCGTATCACGGCAAAGGTTATAATCAAGTGGCGAAAGAGGCGTTCTTCTCAGAACTGTTCTTCGATCTTGATATTGAAAGTGTGTTCTTAAAAATCCGTAAATCGAATGAACGATCGATTGCTGCAGCAGAGAAGCTTCCGTACGCGTTTTGCGCGAACGAGATTCGTTCCGAACTGCTTGCGGAGATCAACCAAGGTGACGTGGAGTATGTTTTATATGAAGTATCCAAGTCGAGCTTCCAACTATACTTGCATGCCCTACACGTCCCGGAATACGAAGTGCCATACGAGGCACAACTCGAAGCATGAGCCAATTCTGTCAAAGAATTGGCTTTTTTGTGGCGTTTTTGTGTGGATTTGATGGAGGGAACTTGTCGGAGCCGAATAAATCTGTTCTAATTCGAAGAGATAGGTATGATAGAAGTATGAGGGATTTATCACAACTCCCGTTAACCGTTTTGCAAAGGAGAATGGCATATGTCAGAATCAATGTTTCGTATCCTCGTGACCGACGACGAAGAACAAATGCGCGATTTACTTGTATCAAATTTAGAAAAAGAAGGGTATGAGACGGTCACCGCCTCAAACGGCCTTGAAGCGATTGAACGCTTGAAAGAAGAGACGTTCCATCTCGTCTTACTTGATGTGATGATGCCGGAACTCGACGGATTGACGGCTTGCATGCGCATCCGTGAGTTCTCAAACGTACCCATCATCCTGTTGACGGCACGCTCAGAAGAGCTCGACCGCATTCACGGCCTCAAAATCGGGGCAGACGATTACATCACGAAACCGTTTAGCCCACGCGAATTACTCGCACGAATCGAAGCGACGCTCCGTCGCACGCACAGCTTCTCAAAAGAACAAGAAGCGACGTTTGATGTCGGGGTCCTCTCAATCGATATCGAAGGACGTACCGTCAGTGTGAAAGGGAAGACCGTCAACTTGACACGAAAAGAGTTTGATTTGCTCTACCTATTCATCACGAACGACGAAAAAGTATTCTCCCGTGAACAATTACTTGATCAGATTTGGGGGACCGAGTATCATGGAAACCTTCGCACGGTGGATACTCACATTAAGACGCTTCGCCTGAAACTCGGCGAGGCGGGCGGTTATATTCAGACAGTCTGGGGAATTGGCTACAAATTCGAGGCAAACGGATGAAACGATACACGATCAGGAAGCGGATTTGGATTACCATCTGGACAGCCAGCCTCTTCTCAGCGTTCGTGTTTCTCATCATGACGTTTTATCTGTACGACAAGTTCTATATTCAAACGCAAGAAGAACTGCTCATCAATCGCGGTGAGAAACTTGTCACCATCTATAAGGCCGACGGTTTCTCGGACGCGTTCGCCGATAGCATGACGTACACGAACGAATTGACCGAAACGAAAGTGTTCCTCTCCTCCGTTCGAGAGGACACACTCGGCTCCGGTAAAACCTTTTTAAGGCAGCAGGACCTCGAACGGTTGCAGGACGGTTATGCCATCTCGGTGACCCGGAAACATCCGACCGAGGACGTCGACATTTTGATGACCGCATTTCCTCTCATCCGCGACGATGAACTCGACAATGCACTCATTTTGTATATGGAGCTCAGTAAAATCAGTGAACCGTTCCAACCGATTCGGCTCATGATCACGTTTTTACTCGTCCTCATGATTGTGAACTTGCTCATTTTTGGTAAACAGATCATCGACACGATCATCCAACCACTCATTCAGATGAAGCGTGCCTCTCAAGTCTATGCGCAAGGTGATTTCTCCCACCGCATTCCGATTGTCTACGATGACGAAATTGGTGAACTAGCAGACACGCTCAACTCGATGGCGGAATCGCTCGGACTTGTTGAAGAACAGCGTAAAGAGTTTCTCGCTAACGTCAGTCACGAACTTCGCACGCCACTCTCTTACATCCGCGGTTATACCGAGATGCTCCAAGATGAGTCATTGGATGAAAAAACGAGGGCACAATATTATGACATCATCGAGAACGAGACGAACCGGCTTCAGCGCCTTGTCACGGACTTACTCGATCTCGCCCAGCTAGAGCGCGATTCGTACCCGATGACGAAAGAACCGGTCGTTTACTCGCAAGTACTTGAAGACGTCCTCTATCGTCTTGAACCGATTGCCCGTGCGAAAGGCGTGACAATCGAATCGGATTTAGACTTCGACTTGATCATCCTCGGTGACCATGACCGACTCGAACAAGTCATCGGCAATCTTCTCGACAACGCGCTCCGATATACGGATGCTGGCAAGACGATTCATGTGAAAACGTTCGCCGAAACCGAATATGCAATCACGGAAATACGCGACGAAGGTCGAGGCATCCCGAAAGAAGATTTAGACAAATTGACGGAACGCTTCTATCGTGTCAATAAATCACGGACACGAAAAGATGGCGGAACCGGTCTCGGTTTGGCCATTGCGAAGCACATTATCGAGCGACATGAAGGGTCTCTTCATTTCAGCTCTGAAGTCGGACAAGGAACGACTGTCACTGTCGGTCTGCCGCTTTTACCTGACGATGAATTTGATATGTAAATAGGCAGCCGCGATGGCTGCCTATTCATATGTCTTTCCCTTTATATTGTTCGACCGACTCTCGTTCAAGTCGTTCGCGTTCGGCATGCGTCTGTGGAAAACCGTTCGCCTGCCATTCGGCACGGTGACTTGAATCAAGTTGCGTGAGCCCTTGCTCCGCTTCATCTTGATTCGCATCGACGCTTTCCCGTTCATCCATCTTCTGCCACGTATCTTCTTCCTCACGTTGTGAAAGCAGTGCCGCCACTTTTGGTGCAACGAGCGCCGCACCGGCAACACCTAAGACAATCCCCATCAACACTTTCCGATCCATCCTAACCCCTCCTTCACTATGCACTCTTCATTCCACCATTTTATAATCTCAAAACCATTATCGAAAACGTTTACAACATTTCTACGAGTGGAATGGCTAATGGAAGGAGGCGATTGGATGGAGAAGAAACGACCCACTTCGAAACGTCCGTTTGATAATCCGGACGCGGTAGACACGGACAAAGAAAGCATCTTTGACGAAGACGGCATGCAAACCGTCGACCCGATTCCTGTAGAGGAATTGAACGAACGAGTGAAGGATGAAAAGAATAAACGTCACTCCAAAGATGACTCAGTGAGTGAAAAGAAATATAAAGACACATAAACAAGCTGCGGACAAACGTCCGCAGCTTGTTATGTTAAATCTTTTGGTGAAAATCCGTAAGGCAACATCTCTTCTTTCGTCATCACTTTCGTATCACCGTTCAAGTTTGCAAGAATCAACGTGAAATCTTCGCCAGCGAATTCAGCAATCACTTGGCGGCACGCACCGCATGGTGAAATCGGGCCTTCCGTGTCACCGACGACGACGACCGTTTCAATCGCGTCACTACCTTCTGACACGGCTTTAAAAATGGCTGTGCGTTCGGCACACATCGATAGTCCGTACGAGGCGTTTTCCACGTTACATCCTGTAATTTCGTTTCCTGATGTATCGATGACGACAGCTCCTACTTTAAACTTTGAATACGGTGTATAGGCGCGTTTGCGCGCTTCGATGGCTTTATGGACGAGTTCTTGTACGCGTTCTTGTGAGATCATAGGATGTTCCTCCACTTCTATATTTGAAAAGAAGTCTGACATCTGAACTATATCGTGAAAACGCTTACGTGACAAGCCTTTTCACGGTCTCGTCAATATTTTTTCTTTTTCTTTTTCTCGAATACGACGACCGACTCGACATGAGATGTCTGTGGGAACATATCATACGGCTGTACGTAATTCACTTTGTATCCCGCTTTCATCAACTGGTCGGCGTCACGTGCGAGCGTCTGCGGGTTACATGACACGTAAACGATCCGCTTCGTTTTAGAAGAGATGATGGAATTGATCAATTGATGGTCCATCCCTGTGCGTGGCGGGTCGACTACGATGACGTCTGGGATCCATCCATCTTTTACCCAACGTGGAATCCAATGCTCGGCACGCCCTTCGACGTATGTGACATGGTTATAGCCATTTTCACGCATATGGTCATTGGCATCTTCGACCGCTTCCGGCACGACTTCCATTCCACGGATTTCTTTCGCATATGGGGCTAACCAAAGTCCGATCGACCCTACTCCTGCATACGCATCGATCACACGTTCTTCACCCGTCAATCCTGCGGCCTCGACCACTTCACGGTACATTTTTTCTGTCTGTGCCGGATTCAACTGGAAGAATGCGCGTGGTGATAAGTGATAATGAACGTCGTCTAATTGTTCATCCATTTTCTCCTGACCGGCGATGTGAACTGTCCGATAACCGAAAATAACACCCGAACGGTTTGCATTGATATTGATATGGAACGACACAACATTCGGCAATTCCATGATGCGGTCGCTCAATTCATCTAAATCAGGGACATCTTCATGTCCGACGACCAAAACGACTTGAACATCGTTCGTGTTATAACCCGAGCGGACGACGATTGTACGCGCGTACCCCGTGTCGCGACGTGCATCGTAGACGGGAATATCAAGTTCGTTTAAAATACGGACAATCGCATTGTTGATGTTCGTCGTATCCCGTTGTTGGACCATACAGTGCTCGATCGGCACGAGATGGTTCGAGTTCGGTTTGTAGAGACCTGATACGATCTCACCGCGACGCGTGCCGAGTGGGAATTGTGACTTGTTCCGGTAATACCATGGATCTTCCATTCCGATTGTTGGACGGATATCCGATTTGTCCACGTTTAGTTTCGTCTTTTGACGGAAGGCGTTTCGAACGATTTCTTCCTTATACTCCATCTGCAGACGTGAACTCATATGTTGGATTTGGCAGCCCCCGCACTCATCGTAAATCGGACAAGGTGCTTTGACGCGGTCTTTCGAGTCGTTATCTCGTTTGACGACACGCGCTTCCGCATAGTTTTTTTCCACACGCGTGATTTCGACTTTGGCTCGTTCTCCCGGCAATAAGTTCGGAATGAAGATGACCATGCGATTAAGTGTCGCAATGCCTTCTCCATTAATGCCAAGTCGTTCGACCGTGACATCTTTAAAATCTCCTGTGATTAATTTCAATCTGATTCATCCTTTCGAGACGATTGTTCTAGGTCTTTGGCGTAACGCACTACTTTAGCGCGCAACGAATCAATGTCGGCTAACAGGCGATGTAAATCTTCAGGTGTCGTATGCTCGTCTAGCGTATTGACCGATAGACAGAGTAATTCCGTTCTCGATTTTAGGACGTTCATCTTTCCGGCAGTATCTGTTCGTGATTTACCCATCTTGTAATCGCTCCTTTGGTTCGTGACAAAGAGTTGCTATTATAGCATACTATTTCGTGTAACTTGATGAAAAGGTGGAATCCACATGCAAAACATTTCCCCAACTTTCGACCCTTGGGAAGCCTATCTCGACCAAGTCGAACACGGTCGACTCGTCTTATCCAATGTCGAAGTCACTACAACGAAGCTGTGTAACATGCGCTGCGAACATTGTGCGGTCGGTTATATGCTAGACCAAACAGAAGAACCAGAAGTTCCGCTCGACCTGTTGATTCAACGACTGGATGAGATCGAACATTTGCGTGCCTTCTCCATCACAGGCGGTGAACCGATGCTGTCTATGAAATCGGTCCGCAACTATGTCGTTCCATTGTTACGTTATGCGAAAGAACGTGGGGCGCGCACGCAAATCAACTCGAACTTGACGCTACCGTTATCTCGCTATCATCTTATTACCCCTTACTTGGACGTTTTGCACATTTCGCATAACTGGGGTACCGATGCCGATTTCCTTGAAGGCGGATTCGCGATGATGAACCGGAAACCAAGTGAAGAGGCACGATTGAAAATGCTCCAGACGATGAAAGACAACGCACGTGCTCTCACATCTGAAGGAATCATTGTGTCCGCGGAGACGATGATCAACAAACGAACGATTCCGCACTTGAAAGAGATCCATGAAGAAATTGTATCGCTCGGTTGCCAAAGGCATGAGGTGCACCCAATGTACCCCGCAGACTTCGCTAGCGCCCTCGAATCAGCATCGCTCGCTGATACGCGACAAGCCATCCATGACTTACTCGATGTCCGTGACGAGAACGTATGGATGTTGTTCGGGACGTTACCATTCTATGCATGTTCTGACCTACCTGAAGACCGTGCTCTGTTGAAGCGACTTCATGAAACAAAAAACGTGACCGTTCGAAACGACCCAGATGGACGTTCTCGTCTCAACACGAATATCTTTGACGGACAGATCATCGTGACCGATTTCGGTGATGAACTCGGTTCACTCGGCACCGTCTATGACACACCATTCCAAGAGGCGTATGATACGTGGACGAACAGCCAATTGAACGCTACACTCTCTTGTCACTGCCCTGCCGTGAAGTGTCTCGGGCCGAACGCACTCGTTAAACAAGCATATTATCCGACGGTCGATTTCCAATCTCGTAAAGCTACATCGTTTTAAATATTTCGATTCGGGAAATGTTCTGTATATTAAATGAATCGAGGTGCGTGTAGATGACTGCGATTTATATCCTCATGATTACCGTGATGGCCATCATTATTTTTGGCGGAGTACTGAGCATCTTATTGACAGCCGCATTCGTTTCAGACAAAGTAGAGCATGATGAAATGTTTAGTCAAGGCAGTTGGGATGATGAATTGCTGCATTTGAATCACTCTCCACAACCGATTGACGACACGAAAAGCTGAGACCCTTCTCGGCTTTTTACTTTGACTTCATGAGGTGAACCTATGCTCCGTTTTCGTTTTATGATTTTACTATTGATTGTCTTTATTTCCGGTTTGATTCAAGGTGCGCTCATCCCACTCTTATCTACGTTGATTGAACGGGATGGGGCCCCGGCCTGGGTGAACGGACTGAACGCGACGATGCTTTACGTCGGTGTGATCGTCTCTGCGCCTCTCCTGGAGCGATTCGTCCGTAAATATGGATTCCGACCGACCATCGTCCTCGGTATCGTATTGACGGCTGTCGCGACCTTCGCTTTACCGATTTGGCCGTCCTTACTCGTTTGGGCGATGATGCGCTTCTTCATCGGATTCGGCGACTCGGCTCTACACTACGGGTCACAAGTATGGGTGACCTCAGCAAGTGAAAAGAGCAGTCTCGGTCGAGCGATGGCGTATTATGGAATGTCTTTCAGTCTCGGTTTTGCCATCGGTCCATTGATTGCACCACTCGTCGACCTATGGTTTTGGTTACCGTTCCTCATTATCGTCTTCTTCTGTCTCGCTTCGTTGATGCTCGTCTTTAAAGTCGAGAACGAGTTTCCGGAGGTCGAAAAAGTGAAGACCGACTCGAAAGGACGAATTCGCCTGATTCTTGTCGGTGCGGGATACACGCTTCTCCCTGCCTTTACATATGGGTTTCTCGAAGCGAGCTTAAATGCCAACTTTCCCATTTTTACGTCTCGGAATGGGATGAGTTTGACGGAAACGAGCACACTCATCACGACGTTCATCGTCATGTCGATTGTCGTTCAGCTTCCTCTTGGTCGCCTCGCAGACTTGTACGGTAAGAAGCGGATCTTACAAATCGTGCTGACGTTTGGCACACTCGTATTCACTTTGGCGAATCTTGTTGTCGATTCCTATATCGGTCTACTCTTCCTATTCGCACTTGCCGGCGCCGGGCTAGGATCGACTTATTCACTTGGTTTGGCACATATGACAGAGGTGCTTCCCCGATCGTTACTGCCGACGGGAAACATGCTTTACAGTATTTCATTCAGCATCGGTTCGATATCAGGTCCAATGATCGGTGCCTTCTGGTTGTCTTTACCGAAAGAGATCTATTTCTTTATGTATGCCGTCATTCTCGGTATTCTGGCGCTACGACTCTTCACGTCGACCGCTAAACCAATCGACTTATAAACAGAGGCAGATGGTTCCCATGAACCACCTGCCTCTGTTTTATTCCACTACTCGTTCCATTTCATCATCGTTTAACTGCAAAGCTCGGATGAACACTTCGTCTAGCGCGAATGGTTCAGTGTCTAGCGAAGCGAGTACATCGGATTTTAGCGTCACTTCTACGACACGGTCATCGAACTGCCATCTCGTCTGAATATCATCACCTTGTCTTGTGGCGCGGGTCGCCACTGGACCGTGACGTTCTTTTAAACTTTGACTCACGCACTTCATCACGTACTTGACGTACTCATCTTTCGGCTGACGTGAGATGAGAATGTTTCGAACGATTCGATTTCTAGTCATTGTTTCTCCTCCTCCCTTTGAATGATTGCGCACGCAAGTCTTTACAAACGAAGACCGATTTTCGAAATTTAAAATTCAGAATTTTTAATATATTTTGTCATGGGATTTCAATTCCGTCAACTCTGTCTCTAATTCAAATGACATCCGTTTGTTTTTTTTGTGCGGCGACCTTGAAAATACGTAGATAAATAAATGCCGACAATAACGAATCCGAGTCCGACCACCGCATTCCACGGAATCGTTTCACCGAGTAAAATCCCTGACAACATGACACCAAATAAGGGAACTAAAAAGATATAGAGTGAAATTCGACTGACCGGATTGTATTTCATTAATGTGTTCCACAATGTAAATCCGATCGCTGACAACATCGCCAAGTAAAACAGGAACGCAATCGTCTGTGCGGTGTACGGCATGGAAACACCATTCGGGTCTAATAGATAGCCGATCAGCAGTAACCCAACTGAACCGATCACCATCGCCCAAGCCGTCATCGGGGCAACATCATACGTCTTCGAGTAGTCCTTCGCTATCAAGTTCCCGAATGCTCCGGATACCATCGCCAAGATGAGTAAAATCTCTCCTAAGCCAAAACCAACTTCAGATCCGGTCGCCGGCCAGTTTGCGATGACAATTCCGGAAAAACCAAACGTCAAAGCAAACCCCTTCAATCGATTCAATTTATCGTCTTCATATCGGAAATGAGCGAGAGCCATTTGGAAAAACGAAGTAGAACCAGCAATGATCGATCCCTGGACCCCGGTCGAAATGGAAAGTCCGATATAGAAGAACAAATATTGTAGAAACGTCAAAAATGAACCGAGATGCGCATACGCTTTAACCTTTTCACGTGTCAATCGGACAGACCGTTTCAATACGGTCTGACTGATGATGAGCAATAGAATCCCTGCGAGTAAAAAACGCTCGCCAGCGAACAATAGTTGTTGCCCATACTCGTTCGATTGAATATCAAGCTTCTCATAACTCAACTTGATGAATGGGAACGCACTCCCCCATAACAACGTATTGAAAATCGCCAATAACGCCACCGTCCAAGGGCGTTCAAATATATTTTGCATGACACAAAAACTCCTTAATCTTTTTATTTGTGAGTCACTGATAAGCGTGTTAAGATAAACCTAGATAATAATAATTATAAATAAAGGATTCAGATTAAATTTCTATAAATTCTTTATTTTAAGCCAATTGAAGATGATAATCATCATCAGTCATTATCATTTAATCGAGATTTATTCTCAATTAGAAAGAAGGGATTATCGATGAACGTCCAATCGGTTACGCACGAAAAAAGCCACGTTTTCAAACGGGCTAGCTGGTACGAACATATTGAATTGATCATGGCGCTCATTAGCGGTGTATTGATTGTACTCGCTTATATCGCCGAAACACAAGGCGGAGCGCCTTGGATTCATGTCACACTTTACTTATCCGCCTTTTTTATCGGAGGATACGCAAAAGCGAAAGAAGGGATTTCGGATACGATTGAGACGAAATCGCTAAATGTAGAGCTTCTCATGATTATCGCCGCCATTGGTGCCGCTTCGATTGGGTACTGGATGGAAGGGGCAATCCTCATCTTCATCTTTGCTTTATCCGGGGCACTCGAGACGTATACGATGAACAAAAATGAACGTGCCCTCGAATCGTTAATGGAATTACAGCCGGAACAGGCGACTCGTCTAACAGACACTGATGAACTCGAGGTTGTTCATATCGACGACCTTCGTGTCGGAGATCGGATTTATGTCCGTCCTGGTGAACGCATTCCGGTCGATGGAAAAATTGTAAAAGGGAATGCTTCCGTAGAAGAAGCCGCTATCACAGGCGAATCCGTCCCTGTTGATCGTCAAGTCGGTGATGACGTGTTCGGATCGAGCGTCAACTTGAACGGAGTATTGACGATCGAAGTGACAAAACTTGCGACGGAAACACTGTTCCAAAAGATCATTCAAATGGTCCAACAAGCACAAGAAGAGAAATCACCGTCTGCACAGTTCATCGATCGATATGAAGGACGTTATGTTCAAATCGTGCTCTTCTCTGTTGCGGCCATCATCATTCTCGGACCGTTCGTCACGTCGTGGTCTCTTGAAACGAGTATCTATCGCGGCATGATCCTTCTCGTTGTCGCCTCCCCTTGCGCACTCGTCGCCGCCATCACACCGGCCGCGCTGGCTGCCATCGCCTCTTCTGCAAAACACGGGATTCTCTTTAAAGGCGGTGCTCATATCGAGAACATGGGACGTCTAAAAGCAATCGCCTTTGACAAGACCGGGACACTCACAATTGGGAAACCGATTGTGCAAGAAGCGCTCATCTCACCTTCATTAGAAGAGGAGGACGTCAACCGAATTGTCAGTTTGATTGAAGAGCATTCGATGCATCCACTTGCTGAAGCGCTCGTTTCCTACACCGGAAAACATACCGGGGAAATGACACACTTCAAAGACATCACAGGCTCCGGAATTGAAGCAACGATTGACGGGACGACGTATCGGGTCGGAAAACAGAAGTTCGCTGACCAAAGCGGTGATTTCTTTAAACATGATGTCGAACGATTGAAAGAGGCTGGTCACACCCTCGTCTTTATCAGTGACGAGTCACGTACAATCGGTGCTTACGCTTTACGTGACACACTACGCCCTGAGGCAAAAGTAGCAATCCAGCGGTTGAACGACTTAGGGATTGCGACGATCATGATTACCGGGGACAACGAGGCGACCGCTCGCGCCATCGCGAACGAAGCCGGATTGACACGCTATATCGCCGAATGTTTGCCCGAAGAGAAGGTTTCGCAAATCAAGACGTTACGCGAGGAATATGGAACAATCGGGATGATCGGCGACGGAATCAACGATGCCCCTGCCCTTGCGACAGCCGACGTCGGGATTGCCATGGGCGAAGGAACGGATGCCGCACTAGAAACGGCAGATGTCGTCTTAATGAAAAACGACCTCGTCCGATTGAGTGACGCCATTCGTCAATCGCGCAAATTAAATCGAATCGTCTTACAGAACGTCGTTTTTGCACTCGGTGTGATTCTTGTCTTGATTGCAACGAACATCTTTGAGTTACTCATCATGCCGTTCGCGGTTGTAGGACATGAAGGCTCAACCATTTTGGTTATTTTGAACGGCCTCCGACTCCTCACGTCATCGTGGGAGTGATCCATTCGACAAAATGGAATCGATGATTGAAACAATATGTCGATTTCGTTATAATTGAAACAATGTGTCTACAGACTGAAACAGATCGAAAGATTGACTAAAGGTGGTACAAGATATGAATACGATTGCAGTCATCGGCAAGGTGTTTGTCGATATTAAAGGGACTTCCTTTGCACCGCTCCACAAAGATGCGAAGAATGTCGGCGACATCACTTTTTCCAATGGCGGAACAGGTCGAAACGTTGCTCAAAACTTAGGTGTGCTCGGCAACGATGTCCGCTTCGTCTCGACCGTCACGAACGACCAAATCGGTGTCGGTGTCCTAGAAGAATTACGTTGCTTGAATGTAAACGTCGATGGGGTCGACATGCTTGACGATAATGGTATGGGAATGTGGCTCGCTGTAATGGACAACAACGGCGATCTTCAAACATCTATTTCGAAACAACCAGACGAAGCCCGTATGGAAGAAGCGATTTTACGTCAAATCGATACGGTCTTCGAAGAGAGCGACGCAGTCGCCATCGATTTAGACTTATCAGTCAACGTCTTGAACGAGACGATTGAACTATGCCGTGAAATGGATTTACCGCTTTATGGTGTCTGTGGCCATCTATCCGTCATCGAACGAAACCGTCATTTGCTTCAAGGATTCACAGGATTCATCTGCAGTCGTGAGGAAGCGGAAATTTTGTCCGACATGTCAATCGTCACAGTGGACGATGCCCTTCGCGTCGCGGAAGTACTCGCCATGAAAGGTGCTCCCCTCACAATCGTCACGATGAGTGAGCTTGGCGCTGTATATGTCGACCTTCGTACGAACGAACAAGGTCACGTCCCGACGACAAAAGTGAAAGTCGCCGACTCCACAGGAGCGGGTGATTCATTCTTCTCCGCTGTCATCTCGGAGCTCATGAAACAACATTCGATTGAAGAGGCGCTTCGATTGGGCATGCGCGTCGCAGGAAAAGTCATCGCCTCTCACGAGAACGGATTGACGCAAGAAATGTACACATCATTAGAACAACCTACGCAAGAATGAAAAGAACGCATCGGCAAATCGTCGGTGCGTTTTGTGCAAAATTACAGGAACGAAAGGAACGATCTCAGTGGTTCGAACGAAATTAAGAAGCGCGATTATTTTAATGAATGATCAAGATGAAGTGGCTTTGATCCGTCGCGAGAAAGAAAACGTCCTCTATTATGTTTTTCCAGGTGGCGGAGTCGAATATGGGCATACAACAGAAGAAACAGCCGTACGTGAAGCATTTGAAGAACTCGGTGTTCACGTAGAACTAGAAGGTGTCGCTGCCCATGTTGCGTTTAATAATGAGTTAAATCCTTATTATTGGGCGAAGATGACAGGTGGTGAATTCGGAACCGGGACAGGTGAAGAGTTCCAAGAAGAACAGACTAACGGATCGTATACACCGATGTGGATCAAACGGTCTGCACTCCCTCATCTCCCCGTTCGTCCACCTTCACTTGCTGAAAAACTCGCCTCACATGAGGAACGCTTTTATGATTTGACCTTATCGGAGGAGTAATCAGGTGTACACCCTGCCGAAATCGGGAAACGTTTTTTAACGATTGAGTCAGGAGGGTTTTATAATGGCAATGACAGAAGTGAAGGAAAAAAAGAATTGGCTTTCATTTGGGAAAGAGTTATTTCGACGATTTCAAGAGCATGATGTACAAGACTACGGGGCTACCCTCGCATTCTTTTGGTTTTTATCCATTTTTCCTGGAATCATCTTTATTTTGGCGCTCTTGTCCTTTTTCGATGTCTCACAAGATTCGTTTCAGAATCAATTGAACGATTTGGCACCCGGGTCCGCAGCTTCCGGGTTTTTAACGGGAATTTTCGAAGCAATCGGCGAACCGCGAGGCGGTCTTTTATCGCTCGGTGCGATTTTGGCGATTTGGTCCGCCGCAAAAGGGGTCGACCGTCTCATCACGACCTCCCTTCATGCTTATGGTGAAGATAATGAACGTAACTTTTTTGTGAAAAAAGGGTTGGCACTCGGATTGACGATTCTCCTTGGAATCGGGATGCTACTGCTGATTCTATCGAACGTATTTGGTTCTCAAATCATTTCGTTCGTCACTGAGTATTTACCCGTCAATATCACCGGAGCCGAAGAAATGATGATCAACGTGTTTCGATATGTCCTTACGACGGTTGTCCTCATTTTAACGCTCTCGATTTTTTATAAAGTATCTCCACAACAGCACGTCTTTTGGAAAAGCACTATCCCCGGTGCCATCTTCGGTGTCATCGGTTGGCAAGTCGTCTCATTCGGTTTCAGCCTATACGTTTCAAACTTTGGGAGTTACGACTCGACTTACGGTTCACTCGGAGGAATCATCGTCACGTTGCTCTGGTTACAATTAACCGGGATGATTATTTTAATCGGATCTGAAATCAACGCGACATGGATGCGCTTCTTCAAGACACCGAGTGAACAGGAATACGAACGCGACTTCAAAAAGAACAAAAAGAAAGCGAAACAAAAGCAAGAGGAAGATAACTTTGACGACATCCCGACGAACACGTACGGATAATTCAAAAGGAGCACGTTCAAGGTGAACGCGCTCCTTTCTTATGCTTCAATCGGATCAAGACGTCCCGTCGCCGGGTCAATCACGAATCCGTGTACATTCGTTCCTGGTGGTAACAGTGGATGGTTATTGATCAGGTTAACAGAATGAACGACGTTCTCTTCAACTGAATCAAATCCATGTAGCCACTGCTCCAAATCCATTCCTGAAGACTTTAGCGTCTTCAACGTTTGCGGGTCGATTCCACGACGCTCCATCTCTTCGATGACGACAGTCGGTTCAATCGCCGCCATCCCACAATCGTAATGTCCGACAACGACAACTTCTTCTGCTCCTAGCGCATAGAGTGCGACCAAAATCGATCGCATGGCCGAACCGAATGGATGCGACAAGACCGCACCCGCATTTTTAATGATTTTAGCGTCTCCGTTCTTAAGTCCTAGCGCTTGAGGTAATAGTTCCGTCAAACGTGTATCCATACACGTCAAAATGACGATTTTTTTATCCGGGAATTTATCAGATACGAACGGTTCGTACTGTTTTTCCTCTACGAAACGTTTATTGAATTCAAGCATTTCTTTTACGACTGACACGTTAACGCCTCCTCTTTTTTACAACACAAATCTTGAAACGATGAGTCCGACGACCATCCACGCCCCGAACAGCGTATTGACTTTCGCTGTCATCGCCATGGCAGGCATCAACGCGGCCGGTTCTGCCTTCTGCCAAAACCGTTGAATCGCCCGGATCATGACCGGCACCGTTAAGAGTGACAGCAAGACCCATGGAGTGACGCCATAAAACATGACGGCGACGATGATGCCGACTAATGCCGCGATAAAGAACGCTGCCAATACATACACCGCACGTCGATGACCGACCAGACACGCAATCGTTTTTCGGCCATTCTCTTTATCGTTATCTAAATCACGGATGTTATTCGCAAGTAAGATTGCCCCTATCAATAAGGCCATCGGGAACGACACGAGTAGCAACTCCGTAGTCACCGTATTGATTTGGATAAAGCCGGCAATCCCGATGATGACATATCCCATGAATAGCCCAGCGACAATTTCACCAAACGGCGTATAGGCAATCGGTAGCGGCCCTCCAGTATATAAGTAGCCGACAAGCATAGACAAGGCGCCGATCCAAAGCAAATGCCAGCTTGTGGATGCCGCAATGTAGAGCCCGAGTAGTGCCGCAATCGTATACATGCCGAGCGCAATCGCTAATACTTGCTGTGGTGTAAATCCATCACGTACGATGGAGCCTCCGATTCCGATGGACCCCTCATGATCAAGACCACGCTTGTAGTCATAATACTCGTTAAATAAGTTCGTCGCGATTTGAATAAGGACAGATGCCACTAACATGGCAAGGAAAAGTCCCCACTTGAGTTCGGTTTGATCGAGGACGATGAACGTCCCGAGCAAGACCGGAATAAAGCTTGCGGTCAGGGTATGCGGGCGAATCATTCGCCAATATGCCCCTTTCGATTTCTGTTTCATTTCGTTCCCTCCCTTCGTTAGTTTACGTCTCGATGAAAAAATCTGTCAACGCCAGCCCATTATCCTAGATTCTTGATCATTTCCCGAGCATTTCATAGGCAGGTGTATTGCGAACTCATGATACACTAAAGATTGAGAATTCTATCGGATTGAGGAGGCTTTTCTTTTATGCCAGATACTCAAACACATATAAAACAGCGAATTGAGCAGGCCCATAAACGGGCTCGAGCTTGGCAACGGCCTGTCCTCGCATCATACACATGGGAAATCTCGGCGTTCGATGCTTTTCAAATCATCCAGAACACCGATACGTCCCATTATTATTTCATGACACCAGACCGGACGCTCGAAATGCTAGGTTGCGGGGATGCACTCGTCTTGAGCGCTTCTGGACCCGAACGATTTCAGCGACTTCAATACGATTGGAGTCTTCACCGACGAGATGTCGATGCGACAATCCACGCGTTCGCCGGTTTTTCATTCGACACGTTTATGCGACCACAAAAAAGTATGTGGGATGCCTTTGGGGAGGCATCACTCGTCGTCCCAAAATTTTTATACCGTCGCTATAAAGACCGACACACGTTGACAGTGGCCACTCTCGTCTCTTCGAAGCAGTCGGTCGAACAGTATTTGATTCAATTGGCAGATCAGTTGGCCCAGTTCAGTTCACTTCGTCCGACGGAAGAAGCGACGCCGTCTTATACAAAAGTGAAAGATGGGGTCGATCACTTCAAGTCCAGTTTCCAACAGGCTAAACAGTTGATTGAAGAAGAACGAGTTGAAAAAATCGTGATTGCCCGCGAAGAAATTTATCAGCGTTCCGATGATGCGTTCCCCTTCTCAAAAAGTTTGAAGCATTTAGCAGATCATCAAGAATCTAGTTACATCTATTTGTATCAACCAAAGCGTGACACTGGTTTCTTTGGGGCGACTCCTGAACGATTGATTCAAAAAGAAGGCATGCAACTGAACACAGCTGCCATCGCCGGGACAATCAAGCGTCCGAAAACCGAGATCGAGGCAGAAATTGCGAAAGAGAAACTCCTAAACGATTCAAAAAATCGTGAGGAGCATCAAATTGTCGTGAAAGACATCAAGCAGGCGTTGACACCCTATACTGCACCGATTCAAACACGAGATACTCCGCAAATTTTGGCAAATCGCTCGGTGTTCCATCTACACACCCCAATTCAAGCGACACTCGAAACAAATGCTTCCTTGCTGTCACTTGCGGAATCGCTACATCCAACTCCAGCACTCGGCGGCTCTCCGAAGCGGACATCGGTCCGATTGCTTCGTGAAATCGAGCGATTCGACCGCGGGTGGTACGGTTCTCCGTTTGGTTGGGTAGACAATGAAGGCGACGGCGAGTTTGTCGTGGCAATCCGCTCTGCACTCGTTCAACACCAATTCGTCGCACTGTATGCTGGATGTGGGATTGTGAAAGACTCTGCACTCGAGCAAGAGCTCGAAGAAACAGAAATAAAAATGAGTCCAATCAAACAAGCTTTACAGTTTGATTTACACGATCAAGGAGGCACCCTAGATGAATAAGGTTTTGACCGATTGGGTCGCATCCATGGTAAATCGGCTTGTTGCGTCCGGTGTAAAAGACGTAGTCATCAGCCCAGGATCCCGCTCGACTCCGCTCGCTGTAGCGGCATATCTTCATCCTCAGATTCGTCATCACATCATCGTCGATGAACGATCTGCCGGATTTTTTGCTCTTGGACTGACCCGTACGTCCGAAACAATTCGCCCGGTCGCATTGATTTGCACAAGTGGAACGGCGGCAACAAACTACTATTCGGCTGTGACAGAAGCGTTCATATCGCAGTTGCCACTTGTCGTACTGACGACCGATCGTCCCTATGAACTGCGTAATGTCGGGGCTCCACAAGCAATCAATCAAGTCCGCCTCTACGGGGAACAAGTGAAGACAAGCGTTGATTTGCCCGTTCCAGAGGAGGCGACGTTATCGTTTATGCAACAAACGATTACCCGTTTCACGAATCTGTCGATGCAAGCACCGATGGGACCCGTTCATTTGAATGTGCCGTTCCGAGAACCACTGCTTCCGGATATCGAGTCATTGAAACAGATATTGAAGGCTGACCCTGTCTTGCCAGAACGACAGCGTATCCGGCCGACACAGGCGGATAAAGACATTTTCTCAGAACGGACGAGTCACAAACAACTCGCCTTCGTCGTCGGACCTTACACCCCGACATCTTGGCAGAAATCCATCGTTGAATTTGCTTCCGAGCGACAGATCCCGATTTTCGCCGATCCTCTCAGCGGCATGCGACGTTTCGACGGCGTCTTGACCAACTATGACACGTGGCTCGCAAGTGAGCATCGGACCGATTGGCTGCCTGAGGTGTTCGTCCGTTTCGGGGCTGCACCTGTTTCGAAACGCTTCAATCAATGGATGGCCATGGCGGACCAACTCGTCATCGATGAACCGGGATCTTATCGCGACCCAAGTAGCCGTGCCACGATCTGTTACGGCGACGCACTCGATTTTCTACCGCTCATCGCATCCGTAAACGAACCTCGGTACCTTGAACGTTTACGCTTTTTTGAAGAGGTTGCCGAGTCTGCAAAATCGTCACTTCAAGGTGAAGCGGAATTGACGAAACGATTGCTCGATACATCGATTGAGCGTCTATTCGTCAGTAATAGCATGCCGATTCGAGATATAGATACATCACTGTCTGCCGGCACGAATATACACGTTCTCGCCAATCGAGGCGCAAACGGAATTGATGGTGTGTTATCCACTGCACTCGGAAGCAGTTATGATACGTCTCACGGCGCTTTATTGATTGGTGATTTAGCGTTCTATCATGATAGCAACGCCTTGCAACTGTTAAAGCATCATCCTGGAAAATTTTCCGTCGTGATTGCTAACAATAACGGTGGAGGGATATTTTCCTTCCTCCCGCAGGCTTCTGTCGACACACAGTTGTTCGAAGATCTGTTCGGCACACCGCTTGATTTAAATATCCGTGGATTCGCTGACACATATGGCTTATCGTATCGTCTAATTGAACGACCAGATGAAATTCAAGAAGCGATTGAAGATGGCGTTCATTTAATCGAATTCCCATCGAATCGTGAGGAGAATGTGACGATCCATCGAGGTTGGACACAATCTGTCTGCGCTCGCCTCATCACGGAGAACGAATCATGAACATCGATTTACGTGGCGTACGTTATGAAGTGATTCATCGCGGTGAGGGAAAACCGGTATTATTTTTACACGGATTCACCGGAAACGCCCATTGGGTCGATTCGCTCCCTGCATTACCGATTCGTCTTGTGTCACCGTCGCTCCTCCAACATGGCGCAACGGAGCGCCCTTCAGTCAATCGTTCGACAATGAGTCAGCAAGTTAAAGATTTGTCCCGCTTACTGGATACGGACGACCGACCTTGGACAGTCGTCGGCTATTCACTCGGTGGGAGAATCGCATTGACACTCGCTGCATGCGACGAGCGTGTCGAACATGTCATCGGGATCAGCACGACCCCCGGTCTGCTCACTTCTAAGGAACGAGCCGCACGCCGCCGCCAAGATGCAGAATTGGCTCACTTGATTGAAACCAAGGGTATCGCTGCATTCGTGAATCGTTGGGAGAACCTTCCGCTTTGGCGACAGACGGAAGACATGAAACGTTCACTCCGAAAAGATCGGCTCGCCCAACACCCGAATGCCCTCGCAAACAGTTTGCGGTCAATCGGTACGGGACATATGCCGTCCTTATGGGGCACATTGCAGCGTCTCCCCCGTACCGACTTGATTGTCGGGTCAGACGATCTCAAGTTCAAAGCCATCGCAAGACACATGCAGGAAGAGCGACCAGATATTAAAATCTATGAAATTTCAAACGCAGGGCATGCTCCTCATATCGAGAATGCATCAGAGTTTGGTACAATAATAAAGAAATTGATTTTAGGGGGTATTTAAAATGGAATCAGTAGCGAACTGGACATCGGTCCGGACGTATGAAGACATTAAATATGAAACGTGGAACGGGATTGCCAAAATCACCATCAACCGTCCCGAAGTGCGCAATGCATTCCGTCCGTTGACGGTCAATGAATTGATTGATGCATTCGCTCGCGCGCGCGACGATAAAGAAGTCGGCGTCATCATCTTGACAGGTGAAGGCGAAAAGGCATTCTGTTCAGGTGGGGACCAAAAAGTTCGTGGACATGGCGGCTATGTCGGGGAAGATGAAATCCCACGCTTGAACGTCCTCGACCTTCAGCGCTTGATTCGTGTCATTCCAAAACCGGTCATCGCCATGGTCGCAGGTTTCGCAATCGGCGGAGGACACGTTCTTCATGTCGTCTGTGACTTGACGATTGCAGCGG
The DNA here is from genome assembly GCF_018617255.1 of Exiguobacterium sp. s43. GTDB lineage: Bacteria > Bacillota > Bacilli > Exiguobacteriales > Exiguobacteriaceae > Exiguobacterium > Exiguobacterium profundum. The sequence goes on along the minus strand of NZ_JACSJT010000003.1, from coordinate 158,468 downwards.
ACAATGCTCGCTTCGGACAAACAGGTCCTAAAGTCGGTTCGTTCGATGCAGGATACGGTTCTGGATACTTGGCACGGATCATCGGCCATAAGAAAGCTCGTGAAATCTGGTACCTTTGCCGTCAATACGATGCACAAGAAGCACTCGACATGGGACTCGTCAACACGGTGGTCCCACTCGATCAACTCGAAGCAGAAACGATCAAGTGGTGCCAAGAAATCTTACAACACTCACCTACAGCGCTTCGCTTCTTGAAAGCAGCAATGAACGCAGATACAGATGGTCTTGCCGGACTTCAGCAACTCGCTGGAGACGCAACGCTTCTCTACTACACGACAGATGAAGCAAAAGAAGGACGCGATGCGTTCAAAGAAAAACGTGACCCTGACTTCGGTCAATTCCCACGTTTCCCTTAATTGTTGAGAGAGTAGCGATTTCGCTACTCTTTTTTTGGAGGTGACAGCTATGTATGAATGGATTCGGAAACACCCAGCGTCACATCTCGCCCTTGTGACAGCTGACGATCGATTGACATGGGCAATGCTACGCACGGAAAGCCTTCAACTTGCCCAGTTCATCCATGAACAGACACCCACCGCCAAACGAATTGGCATATTCGCTAAAAACAGCAAAGACTATGTCATTGCCGTTCATGCAGTACATCTGCTCGGAAAAGTGCTTGTTCCGTTGAATACACGGCTGACCGAAGAGGAAGTGCGTACTCAGCTACAAACAGCAAAAGTGGACCTCCTTCTCGTTGACGCAGAAATCGATTTGTCTATCACCCAACTCCTGATCACACGCCGGACCACTTCATGTTTCACCGTGACCCATGAGTGGAATGAAGATGAAACCATGTCTCTCATGTTTACGTCCGGAACGACGGGTCGAGCCAAAGCGGTGCAACAGACGTACGGGAATCACCTCGCTAGTGCCCGAGCCGCTGAAGCGCATTTAGACTATCGTCCATCAGACCGGATGCTCGCGGTGACCCCGCTCTTTCACATGAGTGGACTGTCTCAAGTGTATCGGAGTGCCATCATCGGTTCGACGCTCTATGTCGAGCCACGATTCGATGTCGATCGAACACTTCACGTCATCGAGACAGAAGGCATCACCCAGCTATCACTCGTCTCAATTATGCTGCAACGATTGCTCGATGCTGGCCTGAAAAAGCACCGACTTCGCACGTTACTCGTCGGAGGCGGACCCGTCCCGCGCTCATTACTAGAAGAAGCAGAACGACGCAAGTTACCGATTGCTCAGACATACGGGATGACCGAGACGTGTTCTCAAGTCGCCACGTTGCTCCCGAGCGAAGCGCTCTCGCATATCGGTTCGAGTGGTCAGGCAATCGCCCCAACAAGTATTCGAATTAATTCGGACGGAGAAATCGAAGTAAAGGGACCAACTGTGACGAAGGGATACTTCGAACAACCTGAATCAGATGCTTGGACACCCGATGGTTATTGGCGAACGGGTGACCTCGGCACGATGAGGGATGGCTATTTATATGTACACGATCGCCGAACCGACCTTATTCTTTCAGGTGGTGAAAATGTTTATCCGGCTGAAATCGAAGCCGCCATGTTACGCTGTGCCGGTGTTCAAGACGTCGGCGTCACGAAACAGTCGCATCCGACTTGGGGAGAAGTCCCGATCGCCTTCGTCGTCGGCTCCTATGATCCAGCCGAGATGCAGCATGTTCTCGACTCACAGTTGGCTAAATATAAGCACCCGATCGCCATCCACTACGCACCGAATTTACCACGAAACGCGAACGGAAAATTAATGCGCCATCGCTTAAAGGAGCTACTGTCATGATCAAACGTGCTGAGCTTTCCATCGTCCCTTTGACGTTTAAACACCCGATTGTGACGGCACACGCCGTCTTATCTGTCCGAAGAACGCTTATCCTCCGTCTAGAGACCGTAGACGGTGTCATCGGATACGGAGAAGGTGCCGCTTTCGAAACACCTTGGTATACGGAAGAAACGACCCAATCCATGATCGATACGTCTAAACTAATTCTCAATTTACTGAAAGGGATGACGGTCACAACGGACGTGTTTCCGAACTTGGTCTCGTCCATCATCGGTCAGCACATGGCAAAGGCGATGTGGGAAAGTGCACTCTGGGAGATTGAAGCAACGCGCGCGAACAAATCACTCAAGTCATTCATGAGCGCCGGAGATTCCGTTTCCTGCGGACGAACAATCGGGATTGGGTTACTGAATCAAACGATGAAATCCATCGAGACGGCATTAGCTGACGGATTCGAACGCATCAAATTAAAGGCATCTCCTAATGAACTGGTTCCTGCCCTACGTGAGATTCGCGCGGTCTTCCCTGACGCGCCTCTCATGATTGATTTAAACGGAAGTGCGTCCGATCAACCGATGGAATGGTTCGAACAACTCGATGCCCATCGGTTATTGATGATCGAACAACCGTACCCAAGCCGACAATTCACAAAATCAGCGGCTCTCCAAGCAAAACTCACGACCCCCATTTGTCTCGACGAATCCATCACGTCTTATGACGACGTGGATACGATGGCACAGCTTGGTGCCGGAAAAATCGTCAACATTAAACCCGCACGTGTCGGTGGGCTTAGCGAGGCGCTCCACATTCGAAAACACGGAACGCCATACTGGGTCGGTGGCATGTATGAATCCGGTATCGGAAGATATCATACACTCTTGTTTGCTTCGTTAAGCGGCGCGAGCTTCCCCGCGGACATGTCAGGCACGAGCGCTTATTTCGAGCAAGATTTACTCGATACCCCGCTTGAAGTGGAGAATGGAAAGTTGACTCTTCCGGATTCCGTACAACCAGATTGGAATGTGATTGAACGGTTACGCGAAGAAGTGATTACATTGCAAACATGAAAAAGGTGCGGTTCACGAGAACCACACCTTTTTTACGTTAACGGAACGATCCCGTTAACACTTCATATCCATCTTCTGTGACAACAACTGTATGCTCGAACTGCGAAACAAGACTCTTGTTCGGAGTGAAGAGCGTCCAACCATCCTCTTCCGATTGATAGACGATTTCATCCTTTGTCGAGATGAACGTCTCAACAGCAATCACTTGCCCGGCTTTTAATAACTGATTTTCTTCTCGACTATAATAGTTCGAGATCGTCTCTGGCTCCCCGTGCAATGTCCGACCGAGACCGTGTCCGGCCAAGTTCCGGATGACCGTGAATCCATTCTTTCTCGCGTCAGCGTAAATTGCTTTCCCGATCTGATTGACTTTCACACCCGCCTTGACCTTGCTGAGTCCCGCTTCTAATGAAGTCAAGGATACTTCGACCAAACGTTCGTGCTGGGGTGACTTCGCCGCCCCCGCAATCACTGTACGTCCCGTATCGGCATAATATCCATCCTTCACAGCGGAGACGTCGACATTGACGATATCGCCCTCTTGAATGACTTCATCTCCCGGAATACCATGGGCAGCAACGTCATTGAGCGAGATACATGTGTAACCTGGAAATTCGTACATCGTAATCGGTGCAGAAGCTGCACCTTCATCTTCTAAAATACGTTGCCCGATCGCATCTAATTCTTTTGTCGTCATACCGGGCTTGACGGCTTTCGCCATCTCATCTCGCGCAAGTGCGACGATTCGCCCGATTTCGCGCAGTGCATCGTAATCATAATCTAGCATCGTCCATCTTCCTTTCAATCCAATAATCGGTTTTGATATAAATACTCCTCGGATATGTCGGCAAATAAGAACATGCCGTCCGGTAACGGATAGCTAAAGGTTCGCGTCACTTCGTTTGAACTGAAATCACGATAGTCTCCCGATAAATAGCCACGCCCTCGAACATCCATCGCCGCCATCGTCTGAATGAAATACGGTCGGAAACTCCAGTTATAGCCTCGATACGTATTATCGACACGCCATTCTCCATTCACGCAGTAAACGTTCGCACTCGTCTGGAAACCTGTCTTATCCGTTATATAATAACGAACAAACACCTCTTCCAGTTTTGGGGCGATGAATTGAATCCACTCGTCTTTCTTGTCTCTCGACCATTTTCCGGATTGAACTAGTTCACCAATGCGGCGATGTAACTCAAATTCAAGCTCGTACAAGCGATTCAATCGTTTCTGGTCATGTAAAAAGAAGGAAGGCACTTCTTGTGCCAACACACCCATACCTTTGATTTCTCGTTGGGGAATCTCATCTTCCAAGCCTAGTAGGCCACCCATGTAATACCGACCACCGTGCTGCCACGCGTAACGAAGCTGTCCGATGTGGTTGATGGATTTGTAAAGAAGCGGTGCACCAAGCTTCGAAGCAATATACTCCATCGTCTGAAGCATGTTCGGATAGGTGACCGATAACGTCTTTTTCTCGACCATCGTGCCAAGGTCGACGAGCAATAATTCTGGCGCAAGCGTCATGATGTCTTCGATACTCGTGGATTCGGCAAAGTCTAATGCAATTTTCAATCCATAGGACCGATAGTATTGAATGACACGTGACAATCGCGGGACGTCGACTAAGTCCGTCCCTTGTAAGGTCACATAAATACGGTGTAACGGAAAATTCAATTCGCGTAGTGGGGCTAAAAAGGCTTCTCCCCCTTCTTCGAGAATCCATTCCGACCGGCATCTGAACGTGACGAATGGTTTGACGTCACGAAGTTGCGCTGCCGCGAGTTGCTCCATTCGTTGGGCGATGTCTAATTGATACTCGAGGGGAACGTCATCATCATAAAAAAACGGTGTCAATGATTCGCCTCGGAATCGTCCATGTACCATATATCCTTCCACTTGAAACGTCGCCGCTCCAAGGATTGGTTCATACGTCACCATCACTTCTTCAGGATGGACCATCACTTCTACCGCATCCACAATTCATCACCTCTTCGTTAAATGCGAAAACGAGCTACAATCAGCTCGTTCGCGTGTGTACATACATATAGGCACCGAAACAAGCAATAAAATAGGCGATACTCACCACGCCATATGCAATGCCCATCTTTCCGCCTACTCCAATGGCTAACACTAAAAAAATCATCGCTCCAAATAACAATGTCGCCACGGGGATATAACGAAAGTTAGGACGGTCTGTCTTTGACACGATTGGTTTGAGTGCGATTACACAACCAAGCAGCACAAGGAGACCGAAACTTAATTCCACCATCCGTTGACACCTCATCCTTCTATCTCTACTCAACTAGTGTAGCACGACACAATAAAAAATGCCGCAAATCCACTTAGGGAAATGCGGCATTTCACGATGATTAGTCACGCGGACGGCGTGGACCACGGTCATCCGAGCGACGACGATCGTCACCACGGAATGATCCTTTACGGTCTCCACTGCGTCCATCACGACGTTCGCCACCGCGTCCACCACGACGATCGCCACCACGGCCACCGCCACCGCCACGACGGTCGTTACGACCACGGTATCCACCGCGATCGCCACCACGGCCACCTTGGCGTTTCACACGAACTGGTTCAGCGTACGAGATTTCAACAGGTGTTGAATCTGGCTCTTTCGTCAATCCACGAAGGGCAGCAGCGAGAATTTCAACTGCTTCGTACTCTTCAAGAAGCTCTGTCGCAAGTTGCGTGTAAGCTTTGAAGTCGCCCGCTTGAACGCGTTCGATCAACTCTTCAGCTGCTTGCTTTTGATTTCCTTCAAGTACTTCCGCGATTGTCGGTACGTGACGACGGTTCATCTTCTTGTTTGTCACACGCTCGATTGCCTTCACTTGTCCAAATTCACGTGGCGTGATGAACGTGAGGGCTGTACCTGTCTTACCTGCACGGCCTGTACGACCAATGCGGTGTACGTAGCTCTCTGGGTCTTGTGGTACATCGAAGTTGTAAACGTGTGTGACACCTGAAATATCAAGTCCACGTGCAGCTACGTCAGTCGCTACCAAGATATCGATTGTTCCGTTTTTGAAACGACGAATGACTTGGTCACGTTTCGATTGCGTTAAGTCTCCGTGAAGACCGTCTGCAGTGTATCCGCGTTTGATGAGGGCTTCTGTCACTTCATCTACACGTTTCTTCGTACGAGCGAAGATGATGCTGAGTTCTGGTGAATCGATGTCGATCAAACGGCAAAGTGTATCGAATTTTTGACCTTCACGCAATTCGAGGAATTGTTGGTTGATGTTCTCAACTGTCATTTCTTTCGCTTTCACTTTGATGATTGTCGGCGACTTCATGAAGCGCTCAGCAATCTTTTTGATTTGTGGTGGCATTGTCGCTGAGAAGAGAAGCGTTTGGCGCTCTTCAGGAAGACCAGCCAAAATCGTTTCGATATCTTCAACGAAGCCCATATTGAGCATTTCATCTGCTTCATCCAAGATGACTGTTTGAATGTCATCGAGTTTGATTGTCTTACGTTTCATGTGGTCCATGAGACGTCCTGGTGTCGCTACGACAATTTGCGGGTTCTTTTTCAAACCACGGATCTGACGGTCGATTTGTTGACCACCGTATACTGGAAGTGCGTATACGCGCTTCGTTTCACCGATTTTGTTTAATTCTTCTGCAACTTGAATCGCAAGTTCACGTGTCGGTGCAAGAACGAGTGCTTGGACTTGACGCGCCTTTGAATCGATTCGCTCAATTGTCGGAATACCGAAAGCTGCTGTTTTCCCTGTACCTGTTTGTGCTTGTCCTAATACGTCCACTCCCGTGAGTGCGACAGGAATTGTCTCAGCTTGGATCGGTGTAGCTTCCTCGAAGCCCATTTTGTGTACACCTTTTACTAATGCTTCACTTAATTGTAAGTCTTGAAATTTTGTCAAATTATATTCTCCTTTGTTCATACAAAAAACGTCTGAGTTCAGTTTGACAGATCTACAGACGTTTTCTCAATGTTTCCTCATAGTCAACTTTATTAACTATAACGTATTTCTTCCTAAAATGAAAGAAATACATTTTTAAACTTTCATGTCACCTGAACATGAGTTATCTTATTTCAATTTATAGCCGTTGTCGAGCTTTTCAACTTGCTTGTCTTTCAACAGTTTTCCAAGCGCTCGTTTAAATGCTGCTTTACTCATTCCGAATTCACGGTCGATGACGTCAGGTGATGTCTTATCACCGTATGGCATTTGGCCACCACGTTCTTCAATATACGAGAGGATGCTCGCCGCATCACCATCAATCGCCTCATAGGCACGTGGCTTCATCGAAACGAGGACCGTACCGTCTTGTTTGACCTGCGTCACACGGACGGTCAACTGTTCTCCGAGACGTGGCCAACGCGTCATCTCAGCCTCATGCAAGAAACCGAGTGATTCCCCTTCGACCCATACGTTGACGCCCACTTCGCGTTTATTGACGACGATGGCCTGCACGTCCTGGTTGTTCCATTCTTCTTTCGACGGTCGTGCCAACAAGTTCAAGAACGCATATGGTGCAGGGTCCCCAAGCAAACGTCCTTTTTGGTCATACTTCAATCGAATACACAATTGATCGCCCGTTTGTGGCCAATATGATCGGTTCTCCGGTAAGTCATCCATCGAAACGAGAACGTCCTTTTGAATTCCGATATTCACGAAGACCCCTGTGTTATACCGAACGCCAGTCACTTCAAACCATTCATACTCATCAAATGAAACGGTCGGAATCGTCATCGTTGATGCGAGACGTCCTTCTGAATCATGATATAAGAAGACACGAACCGTTTGACCGATTGTCACTTCTTCTGTTTGTTCTTTACGGTGAAGGAGCACCTCTTCGCGGCCGTTACTAATGAATACTCCAAAATCAGCAGAACGTTCCGCGACTAAATCTACTACTTCTCCTGCGCGCAATGCCATTACACCCACATCCTTTTCTAAGCTATTACTGTCAGTATACCTATCTACACACGTTCCTAATCATATCATGTTCTCTTTCAACATTTTGAATAAATGTGTCGAAAATGTGAACGTGTTTTGAGACTGTTGAAATCATGATTGTTTACAGAACTTACATGATTTATTAAAATTTTGTGACAATTTTGTGAACGTGTTTTTTTCTGCTAGTATCCTTTTTTTGAAAACGTTATTATATAGGAAGTGTCCAGTATAGATAAGGTTTCATTTAGGATTGATCGGGGGATAATAAATGTTTGATATACAGTCTCGTTCTTTTGCAAAGCGTTTTACAAAAGGATTGCTTGTCGCCTTTTTCGCATTACTCGCATCTCTCAGTTTTATTTTCTCAAACGGTGTCGACACGAATGTATCGTCATCCTCGACTTACATGACTCAAGAGTAAACGCCATTCAGCCCACTGAAGGCGTTTTTTTCTTTGCAATACATAACAGGATTTCCCTTCAAAAAGTCGAATACGATTAAAAGACCATGCCTTTTTCTTTCATACCTTTAAGAAAAGGAGACTCCGCTATGATTTTTTATTTTCTCACGTCCATTTTATCAATCGTAGGACTTGCTTTTTTGTTCCAGACCGAATTGTACAAAGATCCAATCGGAACATTTTTATTTGCCGTTCTAATTGCGATGGGACTCTCTTCCTTCAAACAACTCTTCATGCAGGCAAATGAGTATTTTGTAGAAAGACGGAACCAGAAACGGATCAAACGAGTCGTCGACAGAATGCACTCCACGACTCGAAAACGCTCTACATAACGCTCGTCTTCCCTCGCCACATTTGGTATCCTATGTAGGAACAGACATCGTACAATGGATTTATAATCGCAGGAGGCACATAACCGTATGAATGAAATCCCGTTATCGAATGAATGGCTACTTCGTTATTCACCTGTCATGGAGCTTTGGTTAAAAGAGGACGGTATTTTGCTTGTCGATGATGACAACCGAATCCGTCTCACTCTCGAAATCGGAAGTGATCAGGCCATGCAAATCAAAAGTATCGAGCAAGACGGCGCCTATTTCGTCGTCGATCCTGTGAATAAACGCATTACGTTCGAGCTCGAAGAAGAGGAAGAAGAGAGCGATTCTCGCTTTTGGGAATAAGGATTCATGCCGAAGGGTCGGATTCTCGTCAAGAGAAGAAGACTCTTTCTTGTTGTCATCATGAGAGGAGAGAATAGAATGATTCGAACAGCTGTATGGTTTTTCTCATTTTTTGCCGTATTACCGATCACCGTCCCGTTTTTACAGAAGGCGAAAAAAATCGAAACGCCAAAGCGTTACCGTTACGTACAAGATATCGCTTATAAATGGGCACAGTTTCTACTGAAGATTGCGGGTGCAGACATCCGTGTCCACGGTCAAGACCAGATTCCGGATGAACCCGTCGTCTACGTGTCGAACCACCAAGGAAACTTCGATGTCCCGATTATGTTGACCGCCACGAAACGACCGAAAGCGTTTATCTCGAAAATCGAGGTTCAAAAATTCCCGATTATTCCACGTTGGATGGAATTGATGGGGTGTATCTTCATCGACCGGAGTGACCGTCGTCAATCGATTCAAGCCATTCGTTCCGGCGTCGAAACAATTCAATCCGGTCAATCAATGATTGTCTTCCCAGAAGGCACACGCTCAAAAGGTGGACCGATGAAGGAGTTTAAAGCCGGAAGTTTGACGCTCGCCACCTCAAGTGGTGCGAAAATCGTTCCAGTCGCGATTCAAGGCAGTTATAGATTGTTAGAAGCCAAAAATCGAATCACCCCGGCAACGGTCGATGTCACGTTCCTACCTGCGATTGATCCGGCTGATTTGCCGAACAAGGAAATCGCAGCAACGGTCGAGGCGGCCATTCGTCAACAGCTTGAAGGAGAGAACGCATGAGTTTATTAATGATTGAAGGCATTCATAAAGAGTTTGCCGACAAAGTCTTATTTGATGATGTGACGATGACAATCCATCCCGGAGACCGTATCGGGATTATCGGCGTGAACGGTTCGGGGAAATCGACGTTCATGAAAATCATCGCCGGTACCGAGACAGCAGATCGAGGCACGATGCAACATCCGAACGATTATCGGATTCGCTACTTGACTCAAACGGTTCAATTCGACGAAGGACAAACGATCCTTGACGCTTTATTCACAAGTGATACTCCTTCCGTTCAAGCGTTGAAACAGTTCGAGCGCGCCAGACAAGCACTCGAAGCGAACCCGACAAGTGAGCAGTTACTTGAACGCTTCATGAAAGCCCAACAGGCCGTCGATGCCGCAGACGCTTGGGAAACGGAAGCAAAACTGAAGTCGATTTTAAACCGGCTCGGTCTTCCTGACGTGTCAATCGATGTGAACGCCTTGTCTGGGGGGCAACAAAAGCGAGTCGCGCTCGCCGCAGCGTTACTCGATGAAGCGGACTTATTGCTCTTAGATGAGCCGACGAACGAACTGGATGCCGATACAATCGCATGGCTCGAAACGATGCTTGCCGATTACCGGGGAGCGATCCTGCTCATCACCCACGACCGCTATTTCTTGAATCGTGTCACGAATCACATTTTGGAGATTGCGGATGGAACGAGTTACTTCTATAACGGGAACTATGAACTCTTTCTCGAGAAGCGTGCCGAGCGAAAAGCTCGGGCACAATCGATGGAACAGAAACGACAAAATATATTACGTCGCGAACTCGCTTGGTTGCGTCGTGGCGCGAAAGCCCGGACAACCAAACAAAAGGCACGCATTCAACGTGTCGAAGACTTGAAACATCAAGAGAGCTTAGCGGAAGACGAGACGCTCGACGTCTCGGTCGGATCTCGCCGACTTGGTAAAAAGGTCATCGAAGTCGAAGATTTATCTTTCGGATACGATGACTCCCTTCTCATTCGGCAGTTCAATTGGATTTTCGGTCGCCGTGAACGCTACGGGATCGTCGGCCCGAACGGGAGTGGGAAATCAACGCTCATGAACTTGCTCGCCAAGCGCCTAGAACCGACAAACGGTACGATTGTGCACGGAGATACCGTTCATTTAGGCTACTACGGACAACAAGTCGAATTTGAAGACGAGTCACGACGGGTCATCGATGAGATCGAACGCATCGCCAAAGTCATCCACACGCCGGACGGCGAGGTCATCACGGCGGGGCAAATGCTCGAACGTTTCCTTTTCTCACCGGACGCGCAATATAAACCAATTGCGAAGCTATCTGGTGGCGAAAAACGGCGTCTCGTCCTGCTTCGAATTCTCATGGATGAACCGAACGTCTTATTCCTTGATGAACCGACGAACGATTTGGACACGGAAACGTTGTCTGTTTTAGAAGACTATTTGGAGTCCTTCCCAGGTACAGTCATCGCCGTCAGTCACGACCGCTATTTCTTAGACCGGATCGCCGGACAGTTGATCGCTTTCGAAGATGGGGTCATCCAGGTGTATCACGCAGAATATAGTGACTATTTGGCCATGCGTCAAGAAGAGGTTCGTCAAGTGAAGAAAGAGAAAGAACCTAAAGAGAAAAAGGAACGCGTGAAGTCGGAAGTCGTGAAATTCACCTTCAAAGAACAGAAGGAATGGGACACGATCGAAGAAGACATCGCCGCACTTGAAGAACAGATTGAAGCGCAGGAAGCGACGCTTGCATCAGCGGGCAGTGACCTTGGTAAAGTCAATGAGTTGTATGCGACGATTGCAGAACTGAAAGAAACACTCGATGCGAAGATGGAACGTTGGACCTACCTATCAGAAATCGATGAACAAATACAAGCACAGAAAAAAGGCTGACCTCCACATAAGGTAGCCTATCAAATGAAATGAACAAGAGATGGATTTCCGATATTTGTTCCGGAAATCCATCTCTTTTGATTATTTCACTTTGATGATGATTTTGCCTTTGGCATGCCCTTCTTCTCCATAGTCATGAGCAAGTTTCGTATCTTCTAAATCAAAGACCCGGTCAATCACAGGTTTCAGTTCGCCTTTTTCAACAGCTTCCGCAATTTTTTTCAAACGCTCCCCCGTTGGTTGCATGAAAACGTACTCGGCACGGACCTTCGCCTGTTTGGCTTCCTCTTCATTTGGTGGTGTGGAGATGGAGACGAGCATCCCATTCTCTTTAAGCATTTGGTAGAGTTTGCTCTGCCCGTCGCCCCCCATCGTATCGAATACGAAATCAATATCGCGGACAGTATCTGCCGGGTCTTGTTGTTTATAGTCGATGACCTCGTCGGCTCCAAGTTTTTTGACCCAATCTACGTTCGGCGTGCTTGTCGATGTGACGACATACAAACCGTGTGCTTTCGCGAGCTGGATGGCTACCGTTCCGACACCACCTGAACCGGCTCCGATGAAGATTCGACCACCCGGTTTGGCATCCATCACTTCGAACATGACTTGCCATGCCGTATGCGCGACGAGCGGCAGTGAAGCGGCCTCCTCAAAACTAAGCGAAGCTGGTTTTTTGACGACAAGATGGGAATCGACTGCGACGTACTCGGCATATGTGCCTTGGCGCGCGATTTCTGGTCGGCTAAACACTTCATCTCCAACCTTCAATTCGGTCACATTCGCCCCAACTTCTTTGATGACACCCGATACATCCCACCCGATAACGAGCGGCATCTCGTAATGGAGCATTTCTTTCAAGTATCCTTCACGGAGCTTCCAATCGACCGGATTGACGCTTGCGGCATGAACTTCAATTAATACGTCATCTGCACCGATTGCCGGTTGTTCAAGTTTCCCTACTTTGAACTCATCCGACCCGCCATACTGTTCGATATATGCTGCTTTCATCTCATCATCCTCCTTTGATTGACTCACTTCTAGTTGGTTCCCATTTTATTTCTCTTACAAACGAAAAAAGCACACCGTAGAAACGGTGTGCTCAGACTGACTGATGGGTCATATAGCTATAGACATACACATCATGAGATTGTCCACGCTGACGCATATAGTTATGTAGTCGACCTTCTTGAAAGAATCCATTTTTCTCCAACATGCGTTGGGATGCAAGATTCTCGACATAGACGATGGCACCGACCCGTTCAATTTCACACGTCACGGCAAACTGAAGCGCCGCGTGAAGGGCTTCGGTCGCATAACCCGAACGCCAATACTCCGGTTTGAGTTCATAACCGATCTCGGCACGCCGATGCGACGGTGCCCGATTGTGAAACCCGATTGTCCCGATTAACGCTTTTGATTCGCGATGCTCGATGGCAAAACGGATGATCGCACCTGTTTCGATTTGTGCGAGCATATGCGTCAGCATCTGTTCCGTTTCTTCTAACGTCCGATGTGGCTCCATTCCGTAGTGGCGTAGCACGTGTTCATCTGAAAAGATGGCGAATACGTGCGGACCGTCCTCCATTTGGAGAGGTCGCAGTCGGAGGCGCTCCGTTTCAATCACAGGGAGACGGTTCATCCTTTACTGACCAAGTTATGTTGGAACGCATAGACGACTGCCTGGGTCCGGTCATAGACGTCAAGCTTCGTCAAGATGTTCGACACGTGTGTCTTCACTGTTTTGAGTGAGATGAACAATTCGTCCGCAATCACTTGATTCGACTTGCCTTCCGCCATCAGTTGCAAGATTTCTCGTTCACGGGCAGTGAGACTCTCATGAAGTGTCATTTCCGGATGACGCAGTCGTTCGAGCATCTTTCCTGTTACCTGGGCGGCCATGACCGGATTGCCGGCAGCGGTTTGACGAATCGCATCTGCGATTTCATTTGCATTCGCTGTCTTGAGGACATAGCTCATCGCACCGGCTTCGATGACGGGATACACTTTCTCATCATCCAAGAAACTCGTCACGACCAAAATCTTCGCTTCTTTCCAACTTGCTTTAATTCGTTTCGTCGATTCGACTCCGTCAACGGGCTCCATCACCAAGTCCATAAGGACAACGTCCGGCTTCTCCGCAATCGCAAGCTCGGCTCCCGTTGCTCCGTCCGATGCTTCGCCGACGACTTCGATGTCCGGTTGTGTCGATAAAAAGGCAGATACGCCCGCCCGAACCATTTCATGATCATCAATTAATACAACTCGAATCATCATTACCCCTCCACTTGTTGTTTCACACGTACTTCAATTTGTGTCCCGACATTCGGCACACTGACCAATCGCAACGTTCCACCGACTTCTGCCGTACGCTCTCTTATCGATTGTAATCCATATGAGGCGACTTGTGTATCGTCCACATTAAATCCGATTCCGTCATCGTTAATCTTTAAGATGACCGTCTGTTGCACGGTTCGCATCTCGATTTCTAAACGAGTCGCTTTGGCGTGTCGTAACGTGTTACTAATCGCTTCCTGAACAATCCGAAACAGTTCATTTTCAGTGTGCCGGGAGAGCTTCACTTCCTCTAAACGCCAGACGAGCTCGGTCGATTGTTTACGAGACAGTTCTTCTAACAAGCGTTCGATTCCCGTCTTTAGTGTCATGCCTTCTAGTTCGACCGGCCGAAGTTGTAACAGCAACGAACGCATCTCTGCCTGTGCGGTCTGCGCCATGAGCTCGACTTGTTCCATTTGTTTACTCGCGAGTTCTGGTTTCGTCTGCATCGTCTGTTTGACCGCTGTCGTCATCATCGAGATGGCATAGAGCTGTTGACTCACCGAATCATGAAGTTCTCGTGCGACGCGACGTCTTTCTTCGACGACGGCCTCACTCCGCGCCTCTTCCACACTGACCGGACGCTCACCGACTCGCTTCGCCATCTCGACCATCTCTTGGCGCTGTTTCGATACGCGGACGATTCGTTCGAGTGTATCTCGGTATGGGGACATCGGGCGGAAGGTGATGTCTTTTTGGTTCTCCAGTTTCCAAAGGGCATTGGCGACTTCCCGAAAGTCTCGGCGCAAATAAAAATACGAACCGACGCCAAAGATACTTCCGATCAAGACGGCAATCACTAGAATGGACACACCGAAAGGCAACCCTTCTTCACGCGAAAATAAATCGCTCAATGAAGTCGAGTCACCTATGAGAAACGCTACAGTAATCAAGAAAGCCGTCAACAAGCTACTAAACAGTTGATGCCAGACGACCGTTCGTGGATAAGAATCTTTTTTCATACCGTCATCACCTCGACACTTCCGCTCATGAGCACGATATGAATCCGGACTTTTCGTGTAGCCTGGACATAATCATCAGACGCTGTATAGAAGCGACGATTGAACACCGGCGAATAGTTCGAGTCATCGACCTGCACTTTACCGAACCCGATCGATGCGTCAATCGAATAGTCATACCCCGCAGGAATAAGAATTCGAATGTCTCCCGCAAGTCCATTGAGGAGTAAGAACGTCTCTCCTTCCGGAATGATGGCTTGTGACAAATCCATCTCAACGTCCCGTAGTAAAAAGAACTCATTCGTATCACGTAACACATAGTGCCCCGATTCCTTCATCCCAAATGAGAAGGCTTGTTCTTGACGAAGGGGTGTCCGGATTTTCGATTCGACCGGTCGATTCTTATAGAGTCGATAGCCGAATAACAGGAGGAGTCCGGAGAGCACGAATCCGAATGCCGCAGATGAGAAAATCAAGCCAATCAAGAGGATTCCCCCAATTGCGTAAAAAATATAGCTAGCAGACTGCTTCCCCCGACGACTGAACCGTCGACCGATGTAGAGGAGAAGCAGCGGGAGGATCATGCTGAATAAGACGCTATTCCCACCCGTCACGATATCGATGAAGAGTCCGACTGAAAATAAGATAATCATAAATCCAATGATTTGACGTGTGTTCCAACGTTCCATGTCCATTCCCCCTTTCTGTTCATATGTATGAAGCAAAGAAAGCGATGACCTTGTTCAGGTCATCGCCGAACCATCGCCTCACTCTTGTTTAAAGCGACGCTCCAGTTCTTTCAATTTTGCTTCAAAATCATCTTCATCTTCCTGCGTGTCTTGCTTCTCTTCGGCAGGTTGTTCTTTCTTTTCTTCCTCAGTGAATGGATGCGACTGAGACGTATTTTGACCAAAGATTTGGTCGAGTGCCCCTTTTAACAAGTCTAGGTTTTCGCGCATCGCAAACTCATAACGTTTATTTTGCATCTCATCGAGTTTGAGTTTCATCTCGAGCGCACGACGCTCTAATGTATCTAACTCGCGCTCACCTTCGTCAATCAATCCTTCAAAGTAACGGTACTGTTCCCCGTAATGTTTGGATTCGAGTGCCGCACGTTCTGCCAACTTTTCTTCCCCGGCTTGTTTCGCCAGTTCTGTTTGCTCATATCGTTTATCTGCCATCTTCTTGGCATCATCACGTTTTTCAGCAAGTTCTGCAAGCAATGTACGTTGACGTTCCACGAGTCGTTCAACCGACAACGCTTCCTTCTCCGCTCCACGGATATGACGGTTCAATTCCGCTTCTCCACTTGAACGTGGCATCTCTTTATCCTGATACTTCTTCACTTCTTTCGAAATTTCTTTCGTCAATTCATTCGCTAATTCACGAAACTGATCAAACGGTGTCTTCATGGTGAATCCTCCTTATGAAATCTCAACGACGATTAACAAATTTTTGCCACACTTGATCAAACTGCTGGAAGCTGCTCCGGCCGGCACGCGTTCCGTCTGCATTTAAAATCTCGACATCCGGGTCGCGTTTTTCACTTGTATACATCATATACCCTTTAAACAACAACCACGCGACAATGATTCCGACGAGCGCCCAAATGTTTGAGAGCATCGTCCCAATCCCAATGACAGCAAGGATCCCGAAACCAACTTTAGCACCGATGTGTGTCACAGCCTGAAAACGGACTCCAGCCCAAAGCGTCAAGAGCGCTCCTAATCCGAATAAAATCATATTCGGTAAAGAACCGATCAACACGAGCACTAGAGCGATCGCGGCCACGATGAACAACACCTTTTTCACTTGGTGATTCATCTGTCATCCCTCCTTGTTAAGTACACTCTTATCATAATACGTTATTTGACATAGGTCGACGAGCGGAAGGCTTGTTTCACCTCGGTCTTTAGACTGAGATGGTACCGTTTCCAATAACTGTGGTACACTAATGCTATCGAACAACGAAAGGATGATGTTTTATGAGCAACATGATGCATGCACGTAACCAAATGTCAGCAAATCGGAGGGCTGTCGTCCTCCATCACTAAAAGGAGGATTCTTTTTGAATCAACAAACTGAAACGGGACGTGTCACGGCACAGTTCCAACATCTTTATACGGTATCAATCGGAGAAAACGCCTATATGTGCGGGGTTTCCGGAAAATTTCGACATGCCGCGACGAGCGAACGGGATTACCCGGTCATCGGCGATTATGTCACGATTCAAGTTCGCGAGCATGGTCAAGGTACGATTCACCATCTCCTTGAGCGTCGGACCGTTCTTTCACGAGCGGCCGCCGGCAACGAGACACGTGAACAACTGATCTGCGCGAACGTCGACTACGTCTTGATTACGATGGCGTGTGGACACGACTTCAACATTCGTCGCCTAGAACGCTATACGCTAGCCGCTTGGGACACCGGGGCAATCCCAATCATCGTCTTGACAAAGACCGATCAAGTCGACTCCGTCGACACATTGCTCGAAGACATTCAAGTGAACGCACCTGGAATTCAAGTATTCCCCGTCAGTGCTGTAACGGGAAAAGGTGTGGCTGAACTTCGTCACGCATTGCCGAGTGAGAGCACAATCGCCTTCGTCGGTTCGTCCGGCGTCGGAAAATCTACGCTGACGAACGCCCTCGCCCACGAGACACTTGCCGTCACACAAGCCGTCCGGGCGCAGGACGAGCGCGGAAAACATACGACGACACACCGCGAACTGTTCAGAATCGACGACTTATACGTCATCGATACACCAGGGATGCGAGAATTCGGACTATGGGAAGGAAGCGAGCACCTCGATGAGACGTTTCGCGATATCGAAGCACTTGCCGAGACATGCCGCTTCCGCGACTGCTCACATCAGAAAGAACCGGGCTGTGCCGTCCAAGAGGCACTCACGAGCGGTACGCTAGATGCGAAACGCTATGCGAGCTACTTCAAACTTGAGCGAGAGCTTCTCTATATGGAGAAAAAACAGGCAGAACATGCCCGCGTCCTAGAAAAGAAGAAAAAGCGAGTGTAACGTAAAGCAAGCGCAGACCACATCGGCCTGCGCTTGCTTTTTTATACGGTTCCCTGCAAAATCCCTTCTGCCCATTCGACTTCATCGGATGTCGGGGGCTTCGTGCCTTTAAGCGGATAATCGAGTCCGAGCGCCTCCCATTTGTAGACGCCCATCTCATGATAAGGCAAAATCTCGACTTTCTCGACATGGTCTAGCTTTTGAATGAACGCGGCCGTGCGACGAAGCGCACCTTCTTCGAGCGTCCATCCAGGTACAAGGACGTGGCGAATCCACATTTTCGTTCCGCGCTCGGAAAGGTGTTCGGCAAGCGCGAGCGTGTTGGCATTGCTACGTCCCGTTAGCTTTTTACACATGTCGTCGTCGATATGCTTGATATCGAGCAAGACAAGATCGGTGTGATCTAAAATCGCATCCAAATTAGGAGGTCGGAGCGCACCAGACGTATCAAGTGTCGTATGAAGCCCATGCTTTTTCGCTTCACGCAGCAGCGCCTCTAAAAATTCAGGTTGCGCGAGTGGGTCGCCACCAGAAATCGTGATGCCGCCTTTCGATGCGTCCATGAACGGACGGTAGCTGAGCGCCTCTTGAATGACGTCTTCAGCCGAGCGGTGATTATTCTTTTTGAAATCCCACGTATCTGCATTATGGCAATAGAGGCAACGTAACGCACAACCTTGTAAAAAGACGATAAAGCGAATACCAGGGCCGTCAACTGTTCCAAATGATTCGACCGAATGTACATATCCCATTGTCATCGAAATGACCTCCTAACGAATGAGCGGCCCTCCGTAGAAGGCCGCTAAGCCTTTATTTACAACGAACCGTGGAACGTACGGTTGATGACGTCGATCTGTTGCTCACGTGTCAACTTGATGAAGTTGACCGCATATCCTGATACACGGATTGTGAGTTGTGGATATTCTTCTGGATGTTCCATTGCGTCGAGAAGCGTCTCGCGGTTGAAGACGTTAACGTTCAAGTGATGTCCTTTGTGCTCTCCGCTCATGTACCCATCGAGAAGCGCCGCCAAGTTGAGTTCGCGTGCGATTTCTTCTTTTCCGAGTGCTTTCGGTACGATTGAGAACGTGTAAGAGATTCCGTCTTGTGCGTGTTCAAATGGAAGTTTCGCAACAGATGAGAGCGATGCAGCCGCACCTTTTGTATCCCGTCCATGCATTGGGTTGGCACCTGGAGCGAATGGTTCACCCGCACGACGACCGTCTGGCGTATTTCCTGTTTTCTTACCGTAGACGACGTTCGATGTGATCGTGAGGACCGATTGCGTATGAAGTGCGTCACGATATGTTTTATGTTTCCGTACTTTCTCCATGAATGATTCGACGAGTTCGACGGCGATTGCATCGACACGGTCATCATTGTTTCCGAATTTCGGGAAGTCCCCTTCTGTTTCGAAGTCGACGATGATTCCTTCTTCATTACGGATCGGTTTGACGTTTGCGTATTTGATTGCTGAAAGACTATCCGCCGTTACCGAGAGACCCGCGATCCCACAAGCCATCGTCCGTAAGATTTCAGGATCGTGAAGCGCCATTTCGATTCGTTCATACGCATATTTATCGTGCATGAAGTGAATGACGTTGAGCGTATTCACGTATAGCTCTGCCAACCAGTCGAGCGTCCGGTCAAAGTCGGCATATACTTTTTCGTACGTAAGCACGTCTTCTGTGTTCATTTCCCAAACTGGAGCGATTTGAGCACCGCTCTTCTCGTCACGACCGCCGTTCATGCTATAAAGGAGAGCCTTCGCCATGTTGGCACGCGCACCGAAGAACTGCATTTGTTTCCCGATCTTCATCGGTGACACACAACATGCGATGCCGTAGTCATCACCGAATTGTGGCATCATCAAGTCATCGTTCTCATATTGAATAGCCGAAGTTTCAATCGACATTTTCGCACAGTATTGTTTGAATCCTTCTGGAAGTTTCGTCGACCAAAGGACCGTCAAGTTTGGTTCTGGAGCTGGTCCGAGGTTCGTGAGTGAATGCAAGAACCGGAATGAACTCTTCGTGACGTTCGAGCGACCGTCTTGACTCATCCCACCGATTGATTCTGTCACCCAAGTCGGGTCACCTGAGAATAATTCATTGTAGTCCGGTGTCCGTAAGAATTTGACGATTCGAAGTTTCATGATGAAGTGGTCAACGATTTCTTGGACGTCTGATTCTGTTAAGCGACCCGTTTCAAGGTCACGTTCAGCGTACACGTCAAGGAAGGTCGAGACGCGACCGAGTGACATCGCGGCACCGTTTTGTTCTTTGATGGCAGCAAGATACGCCAAGTATACCCATTGATATGCTTCTTGCGTATTTTCCGCAGGACGACCGAGGTCAAATCCATATGCAGCTCCGAGTTGTTTAAGTTCTTGGAGGGCACGAAGTTGTTCATTCAGTTCTTCCCGATCGCGGATGTCAGACTCAGATAAGAACCCGCCGCGTTTCGCTAAATCCTTTTTACGTTCTGCCATCAAGAAGTCAATTCCATAGAGAGCGACGCGACGATAGTCACCGATGATGCGTCCACGACCGTAAGCATCTGGAAGCCCCGTGATGATCCCTGATTTACGAGCGGCCCGCATTTCAGGCGTATAGGCATCGAAGACACCTTGGTTATGTGTTTTACGAATCTCTGAGTAAATTTTTGTGATTTCTTCGTCTGGCTCGAAACCATATGATTCGAGTGCCGCATCGACCATACGAATGCCGCCATTCGGGTGAATCGAACGTTTGAACGGTTCATCCGTCTGAACGCCAACGACTTTCTCTAACTCTTTGTTTAAGTAACCTGGTCCATGCGATACGATGGTCGATGGTGTGTGTTGATCGACGTCCCAGACGCCTCCACGTTCACGCTCTTCTTTTGTTAGTTCCATCACACGATTCCAAAGAACGTTTGTCGCTTCGGTCGGACCTGCTAAAAACGCATCGTCTCCTGTGTACTCATGACGGTTCAAACGGATAAACTCACTGACATTTACTTCATTCGTCCACTGACCAGGGACAAAACCTGACCATGCGGATTTGATTTCGGTTGCCATGTTGATTCACTCCTCATTCTCGAAAGTAACTGCGTGTTATCTATACTGTGAGTGTACGTGAAAACGTGAACAATATGTTTTACATTCTTGTGAAACTTGTAACAATCTTATGAACGTGATGAAATAGCCGTTTTTGAAAGCGTTTTACAAACTGTTATATCTGCTAGTTTATATAGTTTGAAACAGATGATCCCTAATTAGATAAGGTTTACCTATCATCTGTACTAATTTGATTGTTCTGTGACGAACTATACAGTTATTAAGGTGATTAATCTCACATCACTCGGTTAGAACTTGAATTTTTGTGTCGTATCAGACACAATGAAGGCAGAACATTGTATAAGAGGAAGGGGTTCTACTCATGACGTATGAACCATTAACAGCAAATCACGCCTTTCAGGTTGGCGATCGCATCTCATTAAAGGTCGATGAGGCCGGCGAAAAGCGTGACGGATTTATCACAGAATTTGAAGACGGAGGGTTTTGGATCCGCTTCGACGATGACATCGAGAACGAAGATTTTATTGATTATCGCGACCAGCTACTCGCCGCACTTTTGTCGCGTCCAATCCATGTCATTACGACACATCCGGAACTGAAACCGTTCGAGAACATGACGGCCGAGTTACAGTATCGCGTTTATCAAGGATTCACGATTGAGAAAGTTGAATTGACAGCAGAAGGTGCAGACGCCCACATCCAACTCATCGAAGACGGTCAGACGTATACACAGACGTTACGTTCTTCCATGGAAGATGGTCAGGAGCATGTTCGCTATATTTGACGAGGGAGCGCTGTCGCTTCCTTTGTTTTTGCCTAAAGATAAGGAGACCGAATATGAATTTTACAAAACCTTTTATTAACGAAACGTGGGAACGGATGGGCTTCAATGAGCCGATGCCGGTCCAAAAAGAAGCGTTTCCCCTACTATTAGATGGAAAAGACGTGACAATCGAGGCACCAACCGGAACGGGTAAGACACTCGCCTACCTCCTTCCAGCCATTGAAAAGATTGATCCGTCGAATGACCGCATCCAAGTCGTTGTCGTCGCCCCGACCCGTGAACTTGTCATGCAGATTCAACAAGTCGCACAACGTTTCACCGAAAAAGCCGACGTCCGCATCGGTTCGTTCATCGGCGGTGTCGAATTGAAACGTCAAATCGACCGAATCAAGAAAAAACCTCACTTGATCGTTGGGACGCCGGGTCGTCTCGTCGAGTTGATCGACAAGAAAAAACTGAAGCTCCACGAAACACATACCGTCATTTTAGATGAGGCCGACCAAATCATCGACAGCGGTTTGACAGAGGCCGCAGAACGAATCATCAAGCATACCGCGCACGAGCGTCAGCTTGCACTCGTCTCGGCAACACTCACCGACTCACTCCAAGAGTGGGCGTCACCATTCATGAACGAACCGGCTCATATCAAAATCGAACGTGCCGTAAGCGATCAAGTGACGTACGGCTATCTGTTGACGACGCGCCGGTATAAACCGGAACTTCTTCGTCGTCTTTCACACGTCGACGGTGTGAAGGCACTCGCCTTCATCAACAACCGCTCGTTCTTGCCACCGCTTCGCGGAGAACTTGAAAAGTTGAAAGTGAACTACCGGATGCTCGACAGCTTGAAAGGGAAGCGCGAACGCGTCGAGACGCTACGCGAATTCCGCAAAGGCGAATACCCGCTCCTCATCACGACCGGTCTCGCTGCACGCGGTCTCGATATTGAAGACGTGACACACGTCGTCCATTTCGACTTACCGGAATCAATCGATGACTTCATTCACCGTTCCGGCCGTACCGCTCGCGGTAACGCGGGAGGCACTGTCCTTTCCCTCGTGACGACGGATGACCTGCCGCACTTGAAATCGTTCGCGCGTCAACTCGGTGTCGAGTTGAAAGAGCTCGAAATCTATCGCGGTGACGTGATTGAGAAACGGATTGAGGAGAAGCCTCCTGTCGTCAAACGTCCTGCGAACAAGCGAGGACCGCGCCGATGAAAAAAGACCGGAAAGTAATTCCCTTCCCTTTGCTCGTCGAAGAGTCCGAATTGCTTGCCGAACTGAAAAAGTTGTATGAGCAAGCGGCTCTTGCGCGAAGCACACAGTGGACGAACTATATTCAAGAGATTGCATCGGAAGGGACATGGCACTTAAAAGATGCCGAACTCTTTCGTGACCTCTTCATCGATTGGGCCGTCTTCTTTGAGACGGATGAGGATGGGATGACACCCCATGGTCGCTACTTGGCCGACCATAAGAGCGACATGTCCCCTGCCCTCTATCACGCACTCCGTGGACTAGCTGTCCCGCGTTGTAGCATCTTTGAAGTCACAGAAGACGGTCAGTTGAAAGACTGGGAGTCAAAAGAGACATACGCTGTTCAGTTACCAGAAGAACGTGAGACCGGCGACCTCATTCTCGGGAAGCTACTCGATATCCGAGGCAGTTGGCGTTTCGGTTCGGCGTTTCTCGCCTTACCTGCGAAGATGTCTGGGAATGTCGCCGATCTGTATATCGACTTTACAGATGAAGTCGGTCCCGGTGCCTTTTTGGAGCAGTTCCCAGAGTTCTGCGCGGAACTGATTGACTTGTTGCTTGATTTAGAAGAAGGCGTCATCATACCGAAACCGACTAAGTAAAAAAAGCAGGATCAGCATGCAATCATCCCCTCACCATGTTGATCGGCACAAGTTCAGTATTCCAACGCTACTAAAAAGAGCGGGTATACCAAGACCCGCTCAAGTTTTATAAAACTCCGAAATCCATCGGAGTTTTTTTATTTTCCAAAGGCTGCTGAACATGATCCAATCACAGATGAAACACCGAAGAGGTCTAGCAAGGCTTCGCGCGCATCTGGTCCTGCATCTTTAGCGGCGAGTCGAACAGCTTGTTTGAGTGACGCTGTCTTACTTAATTTATCTTCTCGTGACATCTGATAGTATGGTTTGATTGCTTTAACAAACTTCGTAGCACCACCGACAGATTTCAAGGCAGATTTGATTTTCAGGATTTTCGCTGGAGTAAAATTGATGACGATTGCAGTTCCAACGGCTCCTACACAACCTGCAATTGAACCTATACTAGCCTTTCGAACACCCGCTAAATCTTGTCTTTCATCCAAATCAAGTGTGAAACTTACTTCATTCTCAAGGTATATTTTAATGGCTTCCTCGCCCTGCATAATCACTTCATCCGGCATATTCTCGATTGCAGTTAGGATCTCAATTAACTGTAAGTCCTGTTCATTCAAATCTTCAGCAGCGCTAGCTGAATCTCCTGGTATAAATGAGGTAGACAAAACGAGTATCATCACCATCATAACTGATATGACTTTCGATTTTATAGACAAGTTAGTCCTCCTTCGTTTTTACTACAAACTTAAGCACTACAGCGATTAGAAAAATTACAATGGTTATAACCGCTTTACTATTCTCAGACAAGCCATCCACAAAAAAGTGTATAACAGTAATGGCTGCGAGGAGCAGGATATAAATCCACTCTTTAGTCGAATTTTTCATTTATATAACCTCCCATTCACTCGCAAATTAACATACTGAAATTTGGAATGTAAGCCCGAAAAAGATGTTCTAAGGGGCAAGACATATGTCTATATTTAGAGTTGTACAAAACAAAAAAACGGACAACTATGTCCGCTTAGGCAGTAGATGAGTCATTTTCATCGTTATAACGTTATCGTAGCAATCATCATTCATAATAACTCTGACTTATATTTTGGATGGACCCATCTCTTATATTTTTATCTGACATATACGTCAATCTGTTTGAGCATATCACGCGCTTCTTCATTTTCAGGCGTGATTGCCGCACTCGAGATTTGTTTCCCATCCTCGTATACATCGATGACGACCCCGTCTTTCGCTTGGCGCGTTTGGTAAAGGCGACCATTTTCATAGAATGCGTGATCCACTGAATCAAGAACTTCCCGGGTCGTTTGTTTCCCGGTGTTCAAGTCGATGACAAGTTCCTCGCCGTCCTCATTTAAGGCGAACAGGTTGTGGCCCGACACTGTATAATCCCAAAAGCCTTGCCCTTCTGCCAGTTGAACAACTTTACCCGTTTTTGTATCGTAAGCGAAGAGTCCTGGATCCGGATCCTCAACATTGATTTCCTCTTCCCCTTCTCGGATCACTTCGTACGAGCTGACACCGACAGGGATGTACCGTGTTTCTGCCATCTGTGATAATAAATCAGTAACGTAAAATCGATTCGTATTGATGACATGGGTGATAAATCCTTTATCCATGCTCAATTCTTTGACGGTCACCTCATTCATCGCTTCATTAAACGTAGCGAGCATTGTTTTTTCTTCACCGTCATATCCATCTCGATAGACTAAGTTTAACTGGCCATCATTCAGAAATGCGCCTGCCCACACCCCGTTCACGATGTCGTATATTTTTGAATCACTGGCATCGAATGAAAATGTCGATAACTTTTCTCCATCTTCTTGTTTAAACACGATGAGCTCTTTCATCCCATCCTGACCGACCCCGATATATCCGTCTTCTGTTCGAATCGATTGGGCATACGTCCATCCATTCATGATTCTATGAATGGAACGCGCATCTCCATTCAAACGTTCCCGATATCGCAATCCCTCAGCTATATAGTTCAAATTTGACGTGATGTGACTCTCTTCAGTCGTCACTTCAAACCGCTGTTCAACATCATCCTCTGTGCTATAACTAATCTCTACCACTGCGTCTTCCCACACTGATGGATTCGAACTGATGTCTAACGCCCATTCTGCTTTCGGTTCCGTCGCATCAACGGCAAACGTCCCAAGCCCAATCACGATGACCGCACCGAGCGCGGCCACATTCCACATTCGTTTCATTTTCTCACCTCACACATTCAGTTTCGTCTGTAAAAATCTTCGACCTAGCCAAATCGTCACACTTGCCCATACGACCAATACCATACCGACGTACACGATCGTCTCATCATAAATTAGTCGATTCGACAGGAACGCGTATCCTAAAATTGGAATGGTCAAGATGACAACTAGAATCGACAAGCTAAGTACCGGTGACCACATCGTCCGTTGCCAGAAACTTCGTTCAATCAACACGAATGTGAAGATGAAGAGCACAGCAATCGTGATTATCAATTGATGAATGACAAAGTTGATGAGCGAAGAAGGATACATAACCATTAACATCCCATGGTAGGAAATAGCTTGCTCGAATGAGCCTCCCATCGGTATCATCTTTCCATCAAACCAACTCGTGAACGCTATGTACTGTAATTTGAGGGCAATCCATTCGATGGCAAATAACCCTAACGTCATCATTAAAATGGTAGCGAGTTTAGCGAAGAACAAGGTCATCCGCTTTTGTGGCATCGTGAGCAGTCGCATCATGAACGTCCCTCGTCCTTGAAAATCGCGATACCAGATCCATACGCTGTACAGCAACACGGCAGCAACGGCAATTCCGAGTGATAAAAGATACGGAGTGCCATTTAAGTAATTTAAAAATGATAGTTGATAGTCCGCATTTCCTTCACGTCGCAACTGTTCATAAAAGTTTGTTTCGTCCCATAAAAAGTAACCGAGATATCCAAACTGTATAACGATAAGACCTGCGACTAATGTCAAGAACGGTTTCGTGACACGTTCAACTTCCCAACTCAATAGTTTCAATAGATTCATGCCCCGTACTCCTCTCTCATCACATCGACGATTGACTTCCCGTGAATGAAACGGACATCCTCGACGTCAAACTCACGAACGATGCGTCCGTTATTCAACATGACTGCCTTGTCGATCAAGTACTCGATATCCTCTATTTCATGTGTCGTAATGAGGACGCCCCGGCTCTCCATGATTTCACTTGAGAACAGTTCAACAATCTGTTCTTTCGAAAAGACATCGATTCCTGAGAACGGCTCATCGAGCAATAGATAATCAGGGTCTTGGGCAATGCCGAGCGCAAGATTCGCTTTGGCGAGCGTCCCTTTCGATAACTCGCTCAACTTATCTTCCGGGAATAATTTAAAATCTTCGACGAGACGAGCAAATAATGCCGAATCAAATGTCGGATAAAAATCTTTCATAAACGCCTCACATTGTTCAATCGTGAAATGAATTGGGAACATCGCATGGTCGGCGACAAAGGCGACACGATTCAAATCAATTGGTTTTCCATCAATCAATACCGAACCTTTATCGAAAGGTGTCAATCCCATGATGCCTTTCAATAACGTCGATTTCCCCGTTCCGTTTAGTCCAATGAGGCACGTAATCTCCCCTTTATTCGCTGTGAACGAAACGTCTTCAATAACTTGTTTCCGGCGATAGCGCTTTTTAACTCCCAACACTTCGATCATCGTACGTCCCCTCCTTGTACTGACGTTTAATCTTATCGACCAGCTCGTCTACCGAGACGTCGAGTTCTTGAATCGCTTCCACAAATACCGCGACCGCGTCATCTACAATCTCAGAGCGGATTTGTGCCAATACCGTACCATCTGTCGTTACACGACTCGGTCGATTTCGTTCGGTCGTAATCAATTGTTGGTCCTCCATTTCTTTGAACGCTTTTTGAACGGTGTTCGGATTAATTTTTAAATCATTCGCTAGTTCTCGCCGGGATGGCATTTCATCCCCGGCTTTCAGTTTACCGAGTGCCATCTTCTTCTTGAAGTAGTCGACGACTTGTAGGTAAACTGGTGTCCTCGTATTGAATTGCATGTTCATCACCTTTCTAAGTGTATGACATGGTTAATACACTTCCTAACTGTATTATTAGCGTAATACACTAAGACGTCAATCATTTTTTCAAATTTTCTCCAAACAAAAAACATCTGACACGTGCGTCAGATGTTAAAACGTTCAGTCAGAGCACGCTATCTGCCCCTCTTTTCGGGTCGACGTCCCGAAGATACAAATTTTCTCCTGGCCAGTACCGGCGCTTGTATTTCTCAAGCCGTGTTGTCGGATCACCGAGGTATGTATCCCGGTTCAAAACTCGCTCGTACCGAACTTTTCGGGGACAGTCGAGATAAATCACATAGTCGAAATAAGAACGCCATTCAGGACGTTGTAGAAAAATCCCTTCTACGACAACCGTATGCGCGAATGATACGTCCACGATCTCTTCTGCGATGACATCTCGTTCATACACGTAACGAGGTAACGTCAATTCCGTCATCCCATTCCTCAATGGACGAAACAGTTCACGTTCTAAGCGCGAGACATCCCATTGAAGTGCGTAATACTCCACCGGTTCAGGCTGTCCGGTCTGATAGCGTCTGTCCCGTTCAACGATATAGTCATCGATGTGAAGAACGTAAACACTCGGCTCATTGCTCAAATGTGAGACGAGCGTTGTCTTGCCCGCTCCGCTCAGTCCATCAATCGCTACCAAAAACGGTCGATTCTCTGAGTGCATCGAACGAGCCGCACGGATGACGTCTAATATGTTCATATCGTTCCTCCTCACACAAAAGAAGTCAGCTCACGAATGAGCTGACTTCAGTTTACCAGAGTACCCAACCACGCGCTCCTGGAGGCGCACTCTCAATCAAGTGCCAGATTGGAACGGTGTATGCAAATGCGATCAAGACAAATGTCACGGTAATCCATAGCTTCCAATTCTCGAAGTAACGCGGTGTATCCATCGCCGCCTCTTCTGTCTCAGCGAGCGGGAATTCTTCTTCGCCTTTTGGAGCGAGGAATGACAAGTTGAACATCGAGTAGACGAAGATGAGAACAGAGATGAACAAAATTGTTCCCCCGATTGCCATCATGACATGATATGGGATCCATTCACGCGTCAATGCATCTGAGAAATAAGTTGCCGGACCCGTACGACGTGGGTTCCCGTTCAATCCTGAGATATGCATTGCATAGGACATGATCGCCATACCGAATGCCCATGTTCCTGCTTGAATCAATCCAAGCTTGTTCATCGCCTTCGTCAACGTGCGACCACGTAGGACTGGGACTAGCCAGTACGCTGTTCCGAAGAAGGTTAAGGCGACGGCAGTACCTACTGTGATGTGGAAGTGTCCTGTGACCCATAACGTATTGTGGACCATTGCATTCAATTGGTGCGAAGCGTTGATGATTCCACCTGCGCCAGCCGGGATGAAGAACAACATCCCAACGAAAGGAGCAAGGAAGCGAACATCGCCATATGGCATTTTCTTCACCCATCCGAACAGTCCTTTCGCGCCAAGGGCACGACCTCGAAGTTCAAACGTCGCAAAGAGCGAGAATGCTGTCATAAATGATGGGATGACGACTAAGAACGTCAAGATGACTTGAACGAATTTCCAGAACGGTTCAATCCCTGGCTCTGTCAACTGATGGTGGAAACCGACCGGGAATGAGAAGAGTAGGAACAGCAAGAACGCCATCCGCGCCAACGCATCCGAGAAGATCTTCCCACCAATCACTTTCGGTACGACCGTATACCACACGATGTATGCCGGCATGAGCCAGAAATAAACGAGCGGGTGACCGAAGTACCAGAACAATGTACGAGATAACTCGATTCCGACTGTATCCGTCCATCCTAACGAGAGCGGAAGGAGTTGGAATAAAATCGTTGCTGCAACACCAAGTGTCGCAATGTCCCAAAGAAGCATCGTCATGATACTCATATACGCCGGAAGTGGTGGATGGATACCAGGGTTGTCACGCTTGTAATCCGCATACATGCGGAACATCGCGAAAGACGACAACCATGTCCCGACTACGAATAACACGAGTCCGACATAGAAGAGCGGATCTGCCATGAGCGGCGCATAAAACGTATATAAGACCGTCCCTTTATTGGCCAAAATCATGACGGTTACCATGACAGCACCGATGATCATCGTCCAAAAACCGAGCCAAGCGACACGTGTCGGGAACGATTCAAAGCGACCGAACGACTTCGCCAATAAGGCATATAAAAGACCGATAATGAACATCGTCGTAAAGACGATTCCAAGCATGATCCCGTGCGCAGTCAGAAGTTGATAGTATCCAAAGATTTCAGGAATGACACCCGTCCGAATCAATGTCTGAGTCAATCCAGCTAGCGCCCCAATCAAGATGGCGAGAACGGATACGAGAACATGTCCATAGGCAAGACGTGCCTCTTTTGCTCCGATACTCGGAACCGGTACGCCGCGTTCCATCTCCCATTGCTTCAGTTTAGATGATACGTCATTCATTTATTCCACCACCTTGATTTTAGTCGACATCATGTGATGCCCTGTACCGCAATATTCGTTACACAAGATTAAAAATTCGCCAGCTTCCTCGAATGTGTACGTCAACGAGTTGATATGTCCCGGGACGATCATCATGTTGACCGGCGTACCCGTCAACTGAAATCCGTGGACGACGTCAGGTGATGTCACGAGGAACGTCACTTTTGCCCCTTTTGGAATTTCAACATTCCCTGGTGTGAACGTAAACGCTTGTGCGATCATGACGAGCTCATATTCATTTTCACCAATTTGATGAAGTCCTGGTTTGTCGAACGGAGCCGTCTGATTTACTTTTGCCGGGTCAATCAAGTCTGCATCCGATGCGGGTTGATTACCTGCCGCGAATGCGGATACCCCGAGAACAGTCAGGAAGACTGCGAGCAGAATGATGCCGAATGTAAGCCAATATTTTTCTAGTTTATGAATATGCATGATGAGACCCTCCTCCCTGAATTCTTACCGAGTGACGAATAAGTAAAAGACTGATGACCACATGGCGATGATGACACCCGCCACGATCATGACCGATGTGAACGTTCCTTTTAAATTCGGTTCTTGTCCATCTTTATGTTCCACGTGTAAGACCCCTTTCGCTTGTTTTTCCACCTTTATTGTATGCAATCGCTCTGGTGATAATATGTGATATTTATCACTCCAAAAGTGACAATCACATCAATTTTGCGTAGTTTCAACACATAAAGTTCACATTTGTACAAAACCAATCCACAAAAAACCGCCTCCACATGGGGCGGTTTACAAACGACATATTCCTGCCGGGCAGCCTTCGCAATGGCATAACTCTTTTAAAAAGTCGACATCGCGAATGATGATTGATTTCGTTGTTGTGCTGATGACACCTTCTTTTCGCCACTGACTGATCAATCGATTCACCGTCTCACGCGGTGCTCCAATCAGTTGTCCGAGTTCTCCGTCAGACGGATGACGAGGAATCACGATTGCATCTTCTTCCTCCACTCCATGCATCGCGGCCATTCGAAGTAACGTCGAAGCCAATGCACCAGGTTTTCCATACAACAATAAGTCGCGCACTTTCATTTCGGAATGCTTACGCATCATCGATGTCCAGCGCAAGATTTCTCCGGCAAAACGGATATCGCGCTGCATAAGCGATTCTAACTCTCGTTTTGAAATCGTCCCGATGGTACTCTCTTCAGTCGTTTCGATGCTATACGAACTAGGGAATGTCTCCACGATGTCAAACTCACCAAAGAAATCATCCGATCCATACATGAACATGACGAGTGGATTTCCCTTTTTCGTGATTTTCGTGAATTTGACAGATCCACTCTTCAAATAAAAGAACTTATCACACTTCTCACCTTCCCAACACACGATACTCGCTTTTGGATGATGCTGAAGCGTCATCATTTCGAGTAACAGCTGTTTCGTTTCATCTGAGAATACAAAACTGTTCGGTTGGGTCGTTCCACATTGCATTGACATAGGTCGGTGCTCCCTCCACGTTTCATTCGTCCGTTCCATTTATGACTTTATTATACAGGAGTGTGACAGGGAGTATCATAAAAGTATGTGACATTTCAAACAATCTTTTGAAAATAAAAAGATTCGGGTATGACCCCGAATCTTTACATCGATTCATCGTTGAATCAGTCGAATCAATTGTTCAGCCGGTTTGAAGTTCGGATACCGGACTGGTAAATCAAATTTTGTCGTATTTTTTAAAATAGACTTCGCGTGGCTGAATGTCTCAAAACTCGTTCGCCCATGATAGGCCCCCATTCCGCTCTCGCCCACT
Organism: Exiguobacterium sp. s43; assembly: GCF_018617255.1. Taxonomy (GTDB): domain Bacteria; phylum Bacillota; class Bacilli; order Exiguobacteriales; family Exiguobacteriaceae; genus Exiguobacterium; species Exiguobacterium profundum. Next base: position 126,411 of record NZ_JACSJT010000003.1, on the reverse strand, counting down.
CCACCAAACGGTAGATTTGGGTTCGTCAAATGCATGATGACATCGTTCACACACCCGCCACCGAAGGAAAGGTGCTTCATGACGGTTCTTTCCACGTCCTTTGACTCTGTAAAGAGATAGAGCGCCAATGGGTGTGGTCGGTCTGAGATGAACTCGATCACTTCATCCAATTGACGATATGGAATGACTGGTAAAATCGGACCGAAAATCTCATCTTTCATCACATCAGCATCTTCATGAAGATTCGTCATGACGGTCGGCGCAATTTTAAGCTCATCCCGGTTCATCTCTCCACCGAACACAAGGTCACCTTCTGTCAAATAGTGAGCCAAACGGTCGAAGTGTGATTCATTGACGATGCGCGTGTATCGTTTCGTGCCGACACCATTCCCAAACATCGCAAACGCCTCTTGTTTAATCGCTTCTAAAAATGCTTCTTGTTGCGATTCGTGGACGAGCACATAGTCTGGTGCGACACATGTTTGACCGGCGTTCATCCATTTACCCCAGGCGACACGTTTTGCCGCAATGGAGACGTTCGCATCTCCGTGAACGATGACTGGTGATTTCCCACCTAGTTCGAGCGTGACTGGCGTCAGATGCTTCGCTGCCGCCTGATTGACGATTCGCCCGACTTGCGTCGATCCCGTGAAGAAGATGTAATCCCATTTTTGTGCCAACAGCTCTTGCGCTGTATCTTTATCCCCTTCGACACTTGCCACATATCGATCGGTGAAGGCACGCTCGAGCACCTGCGTCAGGACACGCGCAACATTCGGCGTCAATTCTGAAGGTTTGACAACGGCTGTATTCCCTGCGGCAATCGCACCAATGAGTGGAGCAACAGCCAATTGGAATGGATAATTCCATGGAGCGATGATCAACACCGTGCCGTACGGCTCATATTGAATCTCACTCTTCATCCCAAGATGAATCGCCGTCCCACGGACACGCTTCGGACGCATCCACCGCTTCAATTCACGCGTCGTTCGTGAAATCTCATCGTAAATAAATCCGATTTCCGTCGTATACGCATCCAATTCGGACTTGTTCAAATCTTCGCGAAGCGCCTCTAGCAAATCCGCTTCATAATGCTTAATGGACTCCTTTAAAAACGTCAGCATGCTCAAACGAAATGCCATCGATTTTGTCGCCTGTGTTTTAAAGAAGCGGCGCTGTTTCTGGACTAGCTCGTCAATCGTCAACTGTTCAATCGGTGCCAGCATAAACTTTCCTCCTTATGATTCATCACATTTATCTCATTTTATCATCGTGTGAAACGTGAATCTAAAAAAACGCTTTCATCAACCTACTATAATACAAAGCGTTTAAATGTTTAAACGCTTAATCATAGAGTAAGCGATTGCTTCCCTCGTGTCAAAACATCCGTACTCTTTTTCGCGCGCTGATCAGAAAGAGCAGGCTTGCGCTCCCTAAAATCAAGCCGGTCAGTGTGAACTGCTGGACGATCGAGAGTGGAAGAACACTTAAGAATGATGACCCCGCTACCGTTCCGAGAGAGAAAAAGGCATAGAACGCCCCGTATGCTTTCCCTCGATTTTGTGGAGAGGTCGATTGGATCAACAACGTATTAATGGCCGGGAATAAAATGGCAAACCCGACACCATATAAGGCAAGTACCCCATACAGGCTAGTTTGTACACCCGATTGTCCAATTAACACCTGGCTTATCCCGATGATAGCCACCCCAAGTGCGGTCAACTTTGTCGGAGAGAATCGATCAAACAATCGGTTCGTCGGCAATAAAAAGAACAGGACGGCTACCACGCCGAACATACTGAGCAATGTCCCGCTCAATCGTGAATCATATCCAAGTTCCTGCACATGGAGCGGCAGTAAAAAGGCGAGCGCCCCTTGAGAAAACATGAGGAAAAAAGCGCCCCAATAGGCACGAAGCACTTTCGGATCCGGTTTTTCCCGTGTCCTCTCTTTTTCTATTATTGTCTCGACCGTTTGACTTCCTCGCATTGTCACAATCGTCACGATGAGAATCACCCAACCGAATAAAGAGACGAATAAAAAGACAGTTGGTGGCGATGTGATGCTTGCGACGATACCGCTGAATGCTGGACCGATAATGGCAGCTAACCCGACGAAACTACCGGTAATGGCGACTTTCTTACCTTGACGGTTCATCGCGGTGACGTTCGCCGACAGCGTAAATGCAGCTGGGACGATGAGTCCGGCCATAAAGCCATGAATACACCGTACAAACAGCAACATAAATGCTGAGTCGACGAACTGATAAGCCAATAAACTGAAGCTCGTCAGAAACAAGCCGAGAACCAAAACCGGATATGGACCATTTCTGTCAGTCCATATACCAGATAACATATTTCCAAACGTGTTCGTCAACGAATAGATTGCAATGGAAAAGCCAGCGATAAACGAGGATGCCCCAACGGATACCGCAAATGTGCTCATGATCGGAAGTTGGGCGAATAAATCAAAAAAGGCAAAGAATACGATTGCATATAATATAAAACGTGATGGAGTTTTCATCGGACAATTCCTCTTTCCCGTGATCTTATTCTTAGTCTAGCTGGTGCTCCACCCGTTTCATAGGGATGAATAGGTTTAGACACAAAAAATCCCTACAGCCAAAGGCTATAGGGAAAATCGCTTAGTTTGTTACTTCGACGGCTGTGTCGAGAGCGACACGAATCATTTCATCAAACGTCGACTGACGCTCTTCTGAAGTCGTCTCTTCACCCGTCAACAAGTGGTCAGAGATCGTGAGGATCGTCAACGCGTTCACTTTATGTTTCGCTGCAAGCGTGTAAAGACCTGCTGCTTCCATCTCGATCGCGAGGCAACCGAAGTCCGCCCATTTCTTGAAGTGATGGAAATCATCTTGATAGAATTGGTCAGCCGTGAAGATTTGTCCGACTTTGACCGGGATACCCGCTTTTTCTGCATTCATATACGCACGATGTAGGAGGTCGAACGTCGCTGTTGGCGCATAGTCCATTCCGTTGAAACGGACACGGTTTTGTCCCATTTCACTTGATGCGCTCATCGCGATAACAACGTCACGTACCTTAACATCTTCTTGAATTCCGCCCGCTGTTCCGACACGGATCAAGTTTTTAGCACCGTACGACATGATGAGTTCATTCACGTAAATCGACATCGATGGGACACCCATCCCTGTACCTTGCACTGAGATGCGTTTTCCTTTGTATGTTCCCGTGAAGCCGTACATGCCACGAACTTCGTTATATAATTCGACGTCTTCTAAAAACGTTTCCGCGATATACTTGGCGCGAAGCGGATCCCCTGGAAGTAATACCGTTTCTGCAATTTGTCCTTCTTGAGCTCCAATGTGTACACTCATGTTTGAATTCCTCCTTTAAGCTTGTCGTTGAACTTGTTCCCGAAATTCGTTCGGAGTAACACCGACTTGTTTTTTAAAGACCTTTCGGAAATATTTGTCGTCCGAAAAGCCGACTGCTTGGGCGACTTCATAGATACGCTGTCTACTCGTTTCTAACAGGCGCTTTGCTTCATTCATCCGAATTGTCAACACGTACTCAGATAGATTCACGCCATATTGTTGTTTAAATCGTCGTGAGATATACTCCCGACTTAAGTAAAACCGTTCACTCATTCCTTGCAAACTCAGCTCTTCCGCAAAGTGCTGTTCAATGTACGTACCAATTTGGGCAATCGGATCTTCACTCGACTCCGTCATCACGCCCGCTAACGCCCGTGACAACGTATCGTTTAGTACATCCGGGTCGATCGGCTTCAACAGATAATCAAAGCTCCCGTACTGGATGGCCCGGCGCATGTACGAATATTCATCGTAACCTGTCAACACAACGAGCTTAGAGGATGAAGCGTGGTCGTGTACCCACTCCATCAGCTCGATTCCATCACAATGTGGCATTTGAATATCCGATAGAATTAAAGCAGGTCGCTCCTGCTCGATGAGCGCCTTTGCCTCAAGTCCGTTCTTCGCCTCGAGTACGGCCTTCACACCGAACCGCTCCCATTCGCCGAGTAATTTCACCGCTTCCCTTACTGGAGATTCATCATCTACAATCAACACTTTCGTCATGATGCCACCCCTTCATCCGTTGCCGGGAAACGCATCATGATTCGAAAACCGCCTGTTTCAGGTGTAGCCAACATAAATTCTGCCTCCCGATTATAGTTTAACATGAGTCGATCACGAATGTTTCGTAATCCTGTACCCTCTGTGTCATAAAATGTCGAGTCCCCTTGTTCAATACGTGACATGACCCGTTCCCATTCTTCCGTCGTCAAGGAACGTCCGCTGTTCTCACAGCGAATCACGAGTGTCGCCCCTTCCATCCAGACCATCACGTCAAATCGATTCGCTAAAGCCGAGCCGTCTCGCTCGAACCCATGTTTGAAAAAGTTCTCTGCGAGCGGCTGTAAAATCATCTTTGGAACAATCAGTTCATGGAGGTCCTCAGGGACTGAGACGCTCACTTGAAACTGATTTGGAAAACGAACGTCTTGCAGGCGAATGTATGAGTTCAAATGCTCGATTTCTCTCTTTAGCGTGACCATCGACTCTTCTGGATGCATCGTATATCGCATCATCGAAGAGAGTTGTGTGATCAATCGATAGACGGTTTTGCCATCTCCCTTTAAAGCCAGTGTGCCGATCGACTGTAACGCATTGAATAAGAAGTGCGGATTAGTTTGCGCCTGTAAGGCACGTAGTTCATTCGTTCGGTTCTCTAAGGCAAGCTTATACTCCCGTTGAATCAGATCGTCGATTCGCTCAATCATCCGCTTGAACTGTCTCCCGAGTACGCCGAACTCATCATTTCCGAGGGAATCGAACGAGACCGTCATATCGCCTTGCTCAATTCGCCAAATGTTCGAGGTCAACGTCTTAATCGGAGTCGTCAGTTTCATCGAGGCGTACGTGGCGCCAATCAATGCCAGAATGAGTGAGATGATTCCGACTAACAAAATAATGAACGATGTTCGTGAAGCCGGTTCCGTCAAGAGCTGATCTGGAATCGACTTCCCGACATAGAATTGCTGATGGTCGAACTCAAATGTTTTCGTGATTTGATGATGATTTCCATCGGTCGAGAGCGATCTCGGTTGAAACGACGAAGGAATCTCGCCATCTCCAAGATGGGCGAACACACGATTGTCCTCACCAACGAACCATAGACTTTCCTCCGGACTATTTTGAAGAGAAGCCAACTGTCCGATGAACAGATCTTCCGGGATATCGAGCGACAGAATCGCGAGCGGTTCGTCCGTTTCAATTTTATCGAGTCTGAAATGGAGGGTGACGACATCTTCTTGTGTCATGATTGGTCCGAAATCATGATACGGAATGAGCGGATGTGACGCTTCAAGCAAGACACGACTTTTCGGATTATTCAACAACTGTCGTTGGACAGCGCTCGGTTCTTTTTTGGAACGCGGTGATACTTTCATTTTATACGCTGCGAATGAATCCATGTCTTCAAGCATCAACAGCTGAATTTGCGCCACGTCTTCCCGGGACAAATACATTGCGAGGAGCGCTCGTCGCACTTCAATCTCCGTTTCTCTTAACGACAGTCCCGGTCCGTATTCCAGTATGTCCAATACGTCACGATCTGCGTATAGGCTAGTCGGCAAGCGACTCAAGTCAGAGATATAGCGTTCCATCTGACGCGTCCCCCGTTCAAGCGACCATTCCGTCATTTCAAGACCGCGTTCACGTTCTCGATCCTCCACATACCAAAATGAAATGATTGTCGCGATAATGACTGGCACGATGATGGTTAATGCAATCATTCCTGTTAACTTTGTCCGAATGCTATTCACCGACATCCCCCCTACCCCATGAGTATATCACGCGTTATGCAAACGTTTGCAAGAATCATAAAAAAGAATCCTCATTTCTTTCGAAACAAGGATTCAGCGACTATTAATAGGATTCCATTAAATCAATGAGTTGTGGTCCGTGTCCCATTTCTCGTGCCACATCAATCGGTGTCATCCCCTCTTCGTTCTCGATGGTCACGTCTGCACCGTGATCAAGTAAGAGGAGGACCGTCTCAGGATCGATGTCGTCATTATAGAACAAGTTATGGAGTGGTGTTTCTCCATATTCGTCTTGAATGTTCACATCCGTCACGTTTGCCAGTTCCGCTTCAATTTCTTCATAACTCGCATTCATGAACGTCAATTCTTGAATCGGTTCACCTAATTCCATTCCCCAATCCTCTTCGAGATCTTCGCTCATTGCCGATGCGACAAAGTCAGATAAATCATCGTTCATGACGAGCAAGGCGATGATTGCTCCGTTACCGATGACAGTCAATAGAATCATCGAAATGATAGAGGCTTTCACATATCCCGCTGTTTTAAAGACCGGTACGTTTTCTTCGCCCGCATGTGTCGCAATCGCTGCAATGCGTTTCGGTAACGTCGGATGCGTCGACAACAGTTCACTATATTTCGCGATGAATCCGTTCTCTCTGCTCGCTTCATACAGATAGTCAAACTCATTCACTTCTTTCGCGAGCGGTCCCCCGATCGCAAGTACGGTCAACGCTTGTTTCGACGCTCCAAAATCTTGAAGATAATGCGCTGCCATCCGGTCACACGTATACTCACATGCACGCGAATAAGCTGATCCTAAAAACGGAATGATGCTACCAAGTAAGACAACCCATTGTTTTTGAACGTGGTTCCGACGAATATGTGCCAATTCATGTGCGATGACAAACTCGACTTCTTTCGCCTGTCCAGTACGTGTCAATTCCACGACATCAGAATATAAGATGACCATATTCTTTTGGAAGAATCGCGTGGCGAAAGCATTTAACACACCACCGGCCTGTAAGATATACACATCTGGCAACAAACGAATCCCCATCTCAGCCCCGACGCGTTGAACCAGCTCATGAAGCTCTGTGAACTGACGAGGCGTCACCTTGACACCGTTCGTCCGAATATACCCGATTTGAATCCAGTGCGTAAACATTGAGAGTGCTATGATCGTCCCGATGATCCACAAGAAAAGACCGAACGATGCAATCGTCAGTACGATTCCTAAAATCAAGACGAGTACGCTTGCTGCGACTAATAATGAGAAGTATAAATTTTCTCGTTTATGTACCAAGTTTGAATGATTCATCTAAATTCCCCTTCTTTTTCCAAAATACATGTTTAATTATACCGTTCCTTCCAGAAGAAACAACGAAAAAAAATAGAAACTGACGGATTCGTCAGTTTCTAGCGGATGGTCACTTGATAGAGTTTGTCGTCTTGCGATTGCGGATTGCCTCGTCCGTCCGTATTGTTCGAAATAAAATACAACGTATCGTCGTTCAACCACACATCACGAATCCGTCCTACCCCTTCGACAATTGTCGTGACTTGCTTCGTTTCACGATCGATGGCCACGAGCCGCTCATTCCGAAGTGTCGCCATGTATACGTACCGTTCATCGGTCGCAATTCCAGATGGTGCCCAAGACGTCTCACCAACTTCAAACCATGGCGTGATGAGACCGTCTCGTTCCTCGTTTGCCTCAATGAGTGGCCATCCATAATTGTTTCCTTCTTCTATCACGTTGACCTCGTCATGTCCACTCGCCCCATGCTCACTCGCATAAAGCGTATCATCCATCCGGCTGAGTCCTTGAGGGTTTCGATGACCAAGTGAATAAATCCAGTCGGTCGGTTCGCCTTCACCCGATAATGGAATTCGTAAAATCTTCCCCGCCAAAGATGACTCGTTTTGAGCAAGTTCTGGCACGAGCGCATCGCCCGTCGTCACCCAAAGATACGCTCCATCGACTAATAGACGTCCACCGTTATGGAAACGTGCCCCTGGTATCTCGTCAATCAAGACACCAGTTTCCTCGAAACGTTCTCCATCCCACGTCAACTCTACCACCCGGTTCTTGACGTCTCTTCCCGATGAACCGTACGTATGATATGCGTAAAGGATGCCACTCGATTCAAAATCGTCGCTCAGCGCGATGCCGAGGAATCCTCCTTCACCAATCTCAAATACGTCTTCGTCCAAGTTCACGTCAGATTGCGTCGCGCTACCGGAATCATCGATTACCGTGATGGTCCCACCACGTTCCGATACGAACCATTTATCCGCACTTCGAGCGAGTGACCACGGGATCTCTAGATTCTCAGCGACGGCGGTCACTTCCCCGATGTTCAGTTCCGTCTCTTTAGTGGTATTCGATTCTTCAGATGTTGCCGACTCATCACGAGTCGATTCTTCAGCAGGTGGTGGCTCCGTACCTTCGTTCGTCGGTTCTGGCGTACATCCCATAAGAAACAATAGTGTCACAATCCCAATTTGACGTTTCATGTCGGTTCGCCTCCCTTTCCTTCATCATACCCTTGTTTTACGAACGCTGTGAAGGTTCCGGTGGGCGGGCCGGCAAACGAGTTGCGATGATGAATGCAATCACGGCCGCAATCATCGCCCCGATGAAGATCCCATTCAACCCGGTCGCGATGATTTGTTCACCTTGCAGACGGACAGACGCGCTTAACGTCTCCGTCACACTTTGATTGAAGAAGTCTTCCAAAGACACTTGGGATAAGGAGCTGCTTTCTTTAAAATCATTGAGTACGACAAAGTTAAAGACGGCTCCAAAGACTGCTACACCGAGCGTTTGACCGACCGTACTTAAGAAGGAGTTGGTCGCAGTCGCCGTTCCTCGTTGCTGATAGGAAACGACGGTTTGTAAGACGACGATAAACATCGGCTGTGACAATCCGAATCCTACCCCAATCAAAGCCACCGCACCATATACCCAGAAATCCGAGCTTGATTGAGATAAGAGTGTCAACGTGAGGGTTCCGATGACGAGTAACCCCATACCAACCAACGCGCGACGTCTCGGGGATGCCACACCGAGCGTCCGTCCTCCGATAATCGATGTGAATGTCCATGCAACAGACAACGGCATCAACATGAATCCAGCCTCGGTTGCTGTTTTTCCTAATACTGCTTGCGCCCAAATTGGGATGTAAGCTGACATTGAAACGAGCACCCAAGCTGCAAAAAAGACAGAGCCGTTGATGGCCGCAATCGTTGGTTGCTTGAGCAAATCAAACGGCAATAAAGGAGAGGTTGCTCTTCTTTCCGATAGGAAGAATCCCCCTAACAAAACAAGACTAATTACGCCACTCCCGACGATGGTCGTCGTCCATTCATTCGTTTCACTGAACGTGATCAAGGCGTATAAAAACGCGGTCGTTCCTCCAGCGAACAAGAGAGCACCTTTCAAATCAATCCGCTCGCTCGTTTCAGCGACGGTTTCTTTATAAAAGACGATAATCATGATGAACGAGAGTAACGCAAATGGCACGTTTAATAAGAATACGTAACGCCAAGACAACGTTTCGACCAAAAATCCACCGATGACGGGGCCAAGCACACCCGATACACCCCAGACCGCACTTAGAATTCCTTGAATTTTCCCACGCTCTTCGTATTTATATAAATCTCCAATAATCGTCATCGAAATCGGAAGCACGGCTCCGGCCCCGAGACCTTGCAGCGCCCGAAAGACAATGAGTTGTTCCATCGATGTCGCTAACCCACATAACAATGAAGACACGGTGAACAACCCGATTCCAAACAACAGGACGCGCTTTCGCCCGAATAAGTCTGCCACTTTTCCATAAATCGGTGTCGAAACCGCTGTAAAAAGTAAGAAAGCGGCAAATACCCAGCTGACGAGCGTCGCTCCGTTCAACTCACTGGCAATGACCGGTGTCGCAACCGATACGACCGTCCCTTCAATCGCTGCTAAAAAGGTTGCCAGTAATAGGGCAACCGTCACATTTTTTCTCATTCATTCCATCTCCCCAAAAAAATAGTGGCGTCGGAAGGTTCCGAGCACCACTTCAACTGTCTATTATTTTGTGCGAGCCGCGTCCATTTGACAAGTGTCATCTTTCGATTCGAAAAAGAATTCTCTTAGTCGTTCATATGCGGCTTGTTCTTCTTGGACATATACCTTCCCACAAACAGCACCCGCTCGCATCATCCAGACCTCATCTGCCAACATGGCGGCGACGTCAAGTTGATGCGTTGAAAACACGATGGTCGCCCCCCGTTTGGCCTCTTGTCGCAATAGTTCGCTGAGCATTTGCATCCATAGCGGATCGAGTCCGTTCGTCGGTTCATCCAACAACAAGATGTCTGGTTCGCTTACAAGAGCTTGAGACAACAAGAGACGTTGCCGCATCCCTTTTGAGAGTTCGGAGACGCGCTTTCGTTTATGCTCGTACAGACCGACTCGTTTTAAAATCTCCAGAGTCGGATGTGCCCCTTGCAAGGTAGCGTAGTAGATGAATGTCTCCTCAACTGTCCATGCCTCATCAAAATAGAAATCATCCGGCATATAGCCAAAACTCTCATTATATTTCGCGCGTTGTTTGATCGTATAACCATTCAATTGAATGTTGCCGGTACTCGGTTTGATGGTACCATTCATCAGATTCAACAGCGTCGATTTTCCGGCACCATTGCTTCCACACAACGCCACGATTTTCCCCGAGACGATATCTTCACGAATGGGATGGAGTGACCACGAATCACCGTATTTTTTCCCTACATCCAAACAGTTAATCATGACGATTCCCTCCGTACATCACCGTCGAGGCAAGTGATAACAAGAAACCACTTGCCGTAAGCAAGCTCAACCAGACTCCAGCGTATCCAATCGGTCGATGCATCCAATTCAACAGATGGAGATAGACATCCCCAAACACATCTGAAGAGGATACAATCGTACTGGCCCATACACGCATCAAGTCAAATCCATTCAGAAACAGCGCCACAATCATGCCGTTCACTTGCATACCGTAAGGGAGCCAGGAAACGATGGTCACGAGAAGCGTTGGCCAAAGCAACACGAGGATCGTCCATGTGAGGAAGGCCAGTAACATCGCTCGAATCCGCTTGCGCGCGATTAGTCCAAGCAAAGTTCCGAGCGCTGTCGCGTAGATTGTTAATCCAATGGCGTAGGAAAACAAAATCATCCAAGTCTCACCTGATTGTCCGACAACGAGCGAAGCAACGAGGAAAGCCAACAGCAGAATAAGTCCTTGTGTCACGAGAAATGAACTGAATCGGACTAAAATCAACTTCCATTTAGGATAGGTAAATGTTGAGAGGAGATTCAATCGCTTCGATTCCTGTTCCTGTCCCCAATGAAGCGCTGTCGTCAATAAGATGAAAAGAGGAAGTAACAGACCGAGCACCGTGATGAGCGTCGCACTTACGTTTGTATAGTCCGCAGCAACCGGTAGTGCTTGTCCGAGTCCTCCGAGTAGAACGAGCGTGAGAATCCATATAACTAAGAATACATAGTTCTCACGCTGTCTCAGACTCCGCGCCCATTCCATTCGCCACAGTGACATCGATTATTGCCCTTCTTCTTCTGTATCCATGTCCATTTCGCTATCTTGATCCATTTGATCCATTGAGCCTTCGCCATCCATCTTCATGTGCATCTCGCCGCGCTCCCACGAATGGTCTTTCAATTGTTCGAAGTCCATCATATCTCCACCATTCTCTTCGATATAGGCTTCAGCATCAGCCTCTTTCGCGAACGAGAGAATATTGTACGCCATTGGTGTTTTCGACTCTTTGTCGTACACGAACATCGCTTCGTCTAATTCGACCCAATCTTTCGTATTGAAATCTTTCACGTACATCGCAGCAATATCTTCTTCTTTTTGTTCAGGATACCAATCACGCATGAGACAACCGATGTCATCAAACGCATATCCTTTTTCATTTTCCATGATGGCTTCCGCTGCGAACTGCTTATCCATGACTTTCATTTTACACACTTCACACTCTGTTTCGCCCCATTTGATTTCAAACGGTTCTGCCGATGCACTCGAACATGCTCCGAGTGCCAATGATAATCCTGCGATGGATAATAATCCTGCTACTTGTTTATACGATTTCATGTCGTTTCCTCCCAAATATCCAAATGATAATAAGTAAAATGATACTCCCTAAATTCCAAATCGAACCGCTCCACTCCCACCTTGCTGTATAGGTTTGCGGTGAAAGGTCCGTCAACGATACATCGTTCGGACTTCTCAGAATGTTTTCTAATAGGAGAAGTCCCGGGGACCCGTATAATAATTCTAGCGCTTCATATGAATCAGTTAATAAGAACAAGTACGGTTCGGTTTGAAATGGGATTTCGCTATACCCGTCACGATCTAGGTCCAACGTCGTCCCACCCCAGACATTTCCTTGTACAACGTTGTCATGCGACTCGACCATCGTCACCGGTTCACGATTTCCTAACAGGTTATTTTGAAGAATCATCATCCCCGTTGCTTGCTTGAATTGAAAGCCGATATCGTTGCCGTTAATCGTATTCCGTTCAAGAATCGTTCCTACTGACTGCTCCGCGAACAAGCCGATATGATTTCCAGATACGTTCGTCATCTCGATGGTCGTATCGATTGCCTCATAGAGCATCAGCCCCGTCGCCGTTCCACCGAACTGGTCGTGTACATTCCCATTTTTTAAGACGACTCGATTCGTTCCCATAATCATCGCACCGGTCAAATTATGATGGAGTTCGGGCACCGAAATCACCACGTCAGTCGGAAACATCAAGTGAATGCCGTAGCGTGAATGCGAAACGACCGGTCGAACGATTGTGTGCCGAGATCCATTCTCTATGTATATCCCGTCTCTCACTCTCTTCACTACAACTCCACGCAGTTCGGTCGCCTCACTATCAAGGAGCACCATCCCATCCGCCTGTCCATTCCCGTCAATGGACATTCGTGTGACTCGAACTCCATAACTATCCTCAATCAATAGTCCAGTACCAGCGGACTCGATCGACACATCAAGCAGTTGATGTCCGAGACCAGATACTTGGATGGCTGGTACATCGTCGTTCTCACATTGTTGTACTGATACACGTTCGAGAACAGCACCGGTTCCACGCATGATAAATGCGGGATGGCCACAACTCGTATATGTTTTTCCGTCTCCATCCACATGCTCATTCGACTCAATGACGATGGGTTCAGTCAACGGAATCGAGTGTTCTTCCGCCTCTACCTGTGTTGTCCAACACAAAAATAGGATACAACTCAATATTCGTTTCATGCCCCCTCCTTCTCATAAGCGCTTACAACATCCATTCTACTGAAACCCCCACCGGTATGTGTGTGGTTTATATGGGATTCCTGTGACAATTTCTTCATAAAAAAAACACAGACGGTGAAGGGGTCGTTTCACCGTCTGTGCCATGCTTATTTCACTTTGTCTTGCCATACTTTCGTGAAGTCCTGAAGCATCTCTTCACCTGTTTTTTGTCCACCGACATATGCCTGCATAAGGGCACCATATTCATTCACTGCTCCATCCGGATACTTAAACCAGTTCCAAGAGATGGTCTTCCCTTCATTCGAATACGCCAAGATATCGTCTGCGAGTGGTCCAAGGTCGTTGGCTTCAATCGACTTGAAGGCAGGGATGAACTTGAACTTGTTGACCATGTAGTCTTTCCCTGTATCCGACGTCGCCATCCACTCTAAGAAGTCTTTCGCTTCTTCTTTATACTTCGAATTTTTGTTGACGACCCAGTTGTTCGGGACACCGACCGGAAGTCGGTCCATCTTCTCCGCATCGTCATTGATTGGGATTGGGACGAATCCCATCTCCATATCTGGATTTACGTCGAGGATCATTTGTTGTGCCCAGTTCCCTTGTTGGAGCATTGCTGTCTCTCCTTGGGCGAACTGTGTGACTTGTGTATTGTAGTCCGTCGTCAACGGGTTTTTGTTTCCGTATTTAATCGTCAAATCAAACAATTTCAAAAACTCTTGGAACTGTTCATTGTCTTCAAACTTCGCTTTATTCTCATTGAGCGCTTGAATAAATGCATCCGGGTCGTCTTGTTGCGCCATCGGAATGTTCAACAAGTGGATTCCTAAAATCCAGAACTCTGCATAACCGACAGAGAACGGTGTGATTCCCGCTTGCTCAAGTTTTTCAGCAGCATCTGTCAGTTCAGAGAGTGTTTTCGGTAACTCTTTGATCCCTGCTTTTTCAAATAGTTCTTTATTATAGATAAATCCGTAACCTTCGAGGTTCATTGGCATTCCGTACAGTTTACCGTCCATCGTCATCGGCTCTTTGGCGACTTCTGTCAAATCTCCGACCCACTTCTCGCTTGAGAGGTCCTCGAGTTTATCTTTCCATGTTTGTGCTTCCGTGAATCCACCGTTGTTGAAGATATCCGGTTCATTTCCTGAGGCGAATTGTGATTTGAGGGCCGCACCGTAGTCTGCTCCACCACCGACGGTTTGAACCGTGACTTTCACACCCGTTTCCTCTTCATACTCTTTTGCCATCGCTTCAAGGTCTTTCGCAATCTCCGCTTTGAATTGGAAGACGTTTAACGTGACGTCTTTTTTGTCGCCGCTATCTGCATTTCCTTCAGAAGAACCTTCGTCCGTGAGTGATCCGCCGCCGCAAGCCGCGAGTGATAAGACCATTCCAGCCGTCATGACCGCTGTAGACAATTTCCACTTCCGTTTCATCTCATTTCCTCCCTTAACCTTATCCATCTTTACAAACTCAACTTTAAATGAAAACGCTTCCACAATGTAGGTGTCAAAATTGACGGATAGGGTGGAAAATGTTGCACAGAAAAACAGGACTCTTTTTTCGAGTCCTGTTCCGTGTTTCTTCTTATTATATTACAACAAGCTGATGCCAGCTTCTTTACACGATTGAATGACTTCTTGCGGCCAAACCGATGTTTGCACTTCTCCGATATGACGCGCGCGCAAGAGATACATTGCGACACGCGATTGTCCGATTCCGCCCCCGATTGTAAGAGGAAGCGTTCCTTCGAGCACTCCTTGATGGAATGGGTACGCGCGCTTCTCTTCCGCGTCTGCTTTCTTCAGTTGCGCATCAAGTGCCACTTCGTCGACACGAATGCCCATCGATGACAGTTCAAATGCTGACTCGAGCTCAGGGTGCCACACGAGAATGTCTCCGTTAAGCGACCAATCATCATAGTCTGCCGCTCGTCCATCGTGTTTCATACCTGAAGCGAGAAGATCTCCGATTTGTGAGATGAAGACCGCACCGTACTCTTTACAGATAGCCGTTTCACGTTCTTTCGGCGTCATCGTCGGATACGTATCCTCCAACTCCTGACTCGTGATGAAATGAATCATTTCCGGAAGAATCGCTTCAACACCGTACGCTTTCTCTACTTCCGCTTCTGTTTCACGGAGCGCAGCGTAAATCGACTCCACCGTTGCTTTCAAATATTCCATCGTCCGTTCTTCTCGAGCAATCACTCGTTCCCAGTCCCACTGATCGACGAATAAAGAATGTGTCGCGTCGAGTTCTTCGTCGCGTCGAATGGCACGCATCTGAGTGTACAATCCTTCACCGACACCGAATCCGTAACGACCGAGCGCTTCACGTTTCCATTTCGCGAGTGACTGAACGATTTCAAGTTCATGTCCCGGATACATCGTATCAAACTGAATGATACGCTCCACACCGTTCAAGTGATCGTTGATCCCACTCGCCGATTCGACGAATAGCGGTGCTTGTACTTGAATCAGTCCGAGTTCACGTGAGACTTTCTCCTCAAAGAGTGCCTTTACTGCTGCAATCGTCTGCTGTCTTTCTTTCATCGTGCTTGTTGCTGTTGTCATTTTCCGTTTCCTCCAATTGTGGAATATTTGAAAATGAAGCCATGAAAAAAAGCCCTCCATTCCCATCGAACATGGGACGGAAGACTTCGGTTCCGCGGTGCCACCCAAATTAGTAGACGAATCTACTCACTTTTTCGAGACAATCATCTCGTAACTCCGATAACGGGGAGCGGTCCGGCTACGTCTACTGGCAAAGCGTTCGGGTAGCGACTCCAGGAAGTTTTTCGACGAAGGGTTAAGACCGGGCTCACACCACCCCCGGATCGCTTGGCTCACTACCTTCGTGTACTCGTCCTTTCGACGTCGTTCACAATTGAATTGAGTTCATTATTATAAATATTCAGATTAATGTCAACGATTTTTTTCAAAAAAAATAATCCTCCGTGTAGCGAACGGAGGATTCCCTTGGGAGGGTTATTTAATCGAACCGCTTGTGATCCCTTTGATGATATGCTTTTGCATGCCGAAGAAAAAGACCAGAAGGGGAACGATTCCTAACACTAAACCTGCTAATGCCAAATCCCATTGTTTCGTGTACTGTCCAAAGAAATAGAATGTCGCGAGCGGGATGGTCCGTAACTCGACATCACGAAGAACAAGCGATGGTAATAAGAAGTCATTCCAAATCCATAGACTGTTCAAGATGACGATTGTCACCGTGATCGGCTTGAGAAGTGGAAAGACGATGCGCCAGAAGACACCCCATGTCGAGCAACCGTCGATGATGGCGGCTTCTTCAATCTCCTCAGGAATCGACTTCATGAATCCGTGATAAAGGAATACTGAGATACCAGACCCAAAACCTAGATACATGACGATCAGGCCCCAATGACTATTCAACAGACCGAGGATACTCGAAACTTTCACGAGCGGAATCATGATGGACTGGAACGGAATGACCATCGCTGCCACGAACAAGAAAAAGATCATTGTGGAAACCCAATGTTTCGTCCGAACGAGTTTCCATGCCGCCATCGAGGTGAAGATGACAATGACCGCATTCGCTCCGACCGTGATGAGAAGGGAGTTCAAAAAGACACGTCCATAATTCATCGCTTCCCATGCTTCTGTATAGTTTGAGGTCAACCACTCGTTCGGTAAGGCGGACGTATTCGTAAAGATTTCAGCCATCGATTTGAACGAGTTGGCGACAACGTAATAGAACGGGACCAAATAGAGTAGTCCGAGCAAGATGGCAACGAGCTCAATAATTCCAAGGTTCCAAGAATACGTTCCCGGGCGAAGTGGACGCTGCGGGATACGCTTCGGTGTCTTCTCTACGTTTCTCTCGACATGTTCCAATTTTTCCGTCGTCATGCTTCCACCTCCCGTTTTTTCGTCACGTACACTTGCGTCACCGTAATCGCAGCCACGACCAAGAAGAAGATGACCGCCTTCGCTGACCCGAGACCATAATTATTATTCACAAAAGACTCCGTATAGATATTTAAGGCTAACATCTCGGTCGATTTGAACGGTCCACCATTCGTGAGCGACAAGTTCGTATCAAACACTTTGAATGACCAAGAGATGGTCAGGAACAAACAGATGGTAATCGATGGCATAATCATCGGTAGCGTGATATGGCGGAGCATCTTAAGACGATTCGCCCCATCAATTCGTGCCGCCTCCATCAAATCAGTCGGCACGTTTTGTAGCGCCGCGATGTAGATGACCATGACATACCCGCCACCTTGCCAGATGGCGACAATCACGATTCCCCAAAATGCCGTTTGCGCATCTCCGAGCCATGGTAATTCGAACAGGCTCCACCCCGTCAACGCACCGATCGAGGCAAATCCTTTTACATAAATGAACTGCCAGATGAACCCAAGAATTAAGCCACCGATCAAGTTCGGCATGAAGAAAATTGTGCGTAGGAAGTTTCGCGTCTTAATGTTCATCGTCAATAATAGCGCCAATGAGAAACCGACGATATTCGTCAATAGGACAGACACAAGCGTATATTTCGTCGTAATCCAAAAAGAAGCGCGGAACTGCTCATCTTCAAAGAACAAGCGATGATAGTTATCCAATCCGACAAAGTTCAGTTCTCCGGTCACGCCGTTCCAATCAGTGAAACTATAGTAAATGCCATTAAAAAATGGGATGAGTACGATTGCGACAAATGCCAGAAAAGCAGGTCCAACAAATGCTATAAAGCTCGCAGGTTTCTTCCAATTCCCTCTGCGTTTCGTCCGTTTAGTAGTCTCAGTCATGTGTATCGCCTCCACTATCACTGTATCGTGTCAAACCCTTAATGAAAACGGATACATTTGACGGAAAGGGTGGAAAATATTGAACGGAATGAATGAATTTGAAGGCGTGATGAGTTATGATAAAATCAATGATAATACGAACGGATTAAATATGATTTGCCTTGATTCATATTTTAATCCGAAATTTCCGAATGATTTTAAGAGAATAGAAAGATATCGTTCGATAAACGGAGGGACTTTTTGAATGACAACGACGAAACCATTATCTGACCTTACGATTGCCCAACAAGCCAAAACCTTGCCGATTAAAGACATCGCAGCAAAAATCGGATTACATGAAGATGATCTAGATCTTTACGGGAAATATAAAGCTAAACTTTCTTACGATGTCCTCGAACGTGTGAAAACGCAGAAAGACGGAAAACTCGTTCTCGTCACAGCGATCAATCCGACACCAGCTGGTGAAGGAAAATCGACGGTGACAGTTGGTCTCGGACAAGCGTTGAACCAGTTGGATAAACAAGCAATCGTCTGTCTGCGCGAACCTTCACTCGGTCCGACGATGGGTCTAAAAGGTGGCGCTGCTGGTGGTGGCTTCAGTCAAGTTCTCCCGATGGAAGACATCAACCTCCACTTCACAGGTGATATGCATGCGATCACATCGGCCCATAATACGATCAGTGCCATGATTGACAATCACTTGCATCAAGGAAACGACCTTGGGATCGATGTCCGACATATCGTCTGGAAGCGTGTCCTTGACTTAAACGACCGCGCACTTCGTCATGTCACGGTCGGTCTCGGTGGTCCTGCTCACGGAGTCCCTCGTGAGGACGGATTTGATATTACCGTCGCTTCGGAAATCATGGCGATTCTCTGTCTGGCCGATTCATTGGACGACCTCGAAGAACGCATCAAGCGAATCGTAGTCGCCTATGACCATCAAAAAGAACCAATCACGGCAGAACAAATCGGGGCGGCCGGGGCGGCGACGTTACTGTTGAAGGAAGCCTTTAAACCGAACCTCGTCCAAACGCTCGAACAAACGCCTGCACTCGTTCACGGCGGACCGTTCGCAAACATCGCGCACGGATGCAATTCATTGATTGCAACGAAGACTGCATTAAAGCTTGGGGAGTATGTGGTGACGGAAGCTGGGTTCGGTGCCGATCTCGGGGCAGAAAAGTTCTGTCATATCAAATCTCGAGTCGGTGATTTGAATCCGGATGCGGTCGTACTCGTCGCAACCGTTCGCGCTTTAAAAATGCACGGTGGCGTTTCAAAAGATCAGCTTCACATCGAGAATGTCGGTGCAGTCGGAGAAGGATTGAAATTACTCGCCAAACATATCGATACGATGAAAAAACTCGGACTACCTACGGTCGTCGCATTGAACCGTTTCAATTCAGATACAGAAGAGGAACTTGCAACCGTTCTTGATTGGTGTGCGGCACACGGTATTCGTGCTTCGCTCAGCGAAGTATGGGCAAACGGCGGACTTGGTGGTCGACAGTTAGCCGAAGCGGTCATTGACGCCGTCGAGTCGAACGAAAGCAAACTTACGCCTCTGTATGAGTTGAACGATTCGATCGAACAAAAGATTAAAACCATTGCGAGAGAAGTATATGGTGCTGCAGACGTCGTGTTTACCGCCAAAGCACAAAAGCAAATGCAAGATGTTCAGGCGAACGGCTGGTCGGACCTTCCCATTTGTATGGCGAAGACACCGTTCTCCCTCTCAGACGACCCTTCAAAATTCGGTTATCAACAAGGATTCACCATCACTGTTCGCGAATTAAAACCTTCAGTGGGAGCAGGATTCCTCGTCGCCTTAACAGGCAACGTGTTGACGATGCCTGGGTTACCGAAACATCCAGCAGCTCTCAATATGGGAATTGACGAATCCGGAAAAGCAATCGGCCTTTTCTAATAGGGGGATGACACATGATCGTATCGGAGTTGACGTATCCTGACGGGTATCAAACAGAAGTGATGCACGTTCAGGCAGAGCAATCGATTGGAAAAATATTCATGTTTCACGGGATGCTCGAACATCATGAAAGATATATTGAGTTTGCACAGTTTATGGCAGATAATGGCTATGATGTGTTTGTGTGTGACTTGCGTGGTGCGGGTACAAGCGCTCATGACCAACGCACATATGGGCATCTCACGCCAGGAACGGGATTCCAACAACTTGTTGAGGATGCACAGTTCCTCATCCGTCAATATGAGGATGATCGTCCGACATATCTAATAGGTCATAGTTTCGGTTCTCTTCTCGTTCGAAAGCTCGGTCAAGTCATGGGGCACGCCTTATCCGGAATCGTCGTCGTCGCCCCGCCTCCTCATCCAGGAGTTGCAGGCGAACTCGGGCATCGCTTAATTGCTACCGCGATGAAACGAACACACGAAACACACCAATCTCGTTTTTTTGAACGACTGTTATTCGGACGTTATAATCTTAAGTTTTTACCTGCTCGAACGGATAGCGACTGGCTTTCAAGTGTTCCAGACGAAGTCGACTCCTATCTCGCCGACCCAAATTGTGGCGGTTTGCCTTCCCTCGGTTTTTTACATGAAGTGACACGCGCTTCATTAGATGTCACCACGTCTGCACGGATTCATGAACATCCGAAGTCTCTTCCAGTTCTGTTCGTTGCCGGAATGGACGATCCTGTCACGCATGACGGAGAAGGGTTGAACGGAATCATTAAGAAATATCGTAATGCGGATGTCGAGCTCGCAGTCGTCACTTACGACAATGCTCGACATGAAATCCTTCGTGAAGCACACCGCGAACAAGTATGGTCAGATATTCTTGCTTGGATGAAGCAAAACAGAATCCATTAATTTACTTAATCCCCTTTTATAAGGGGATTTTTCATTTACCTGATTTTAGAAAAATTATTTTAAGCATTTACCTTTTTTGTAATTCTACTTCTTCTTTCCATTTTTTAAGTACGTTATACTTAGACCGCAATCAATTTAATCATGCTCTCTCATCCGAAAGGGGTAACATATTGAAATCGACACTCTCAAGATTAGGAGTAGCCACGATTGTCTCAGGAACGATACTGAGCACTCTCGCACCACTCCAATCATATGCAGCAACATCCGAAGGAACAGTCAACACACCCATTTTAAATGTACGGTCTGATTCGTCGACATCGTCTTCAATCGTCGGCAAATTAACGGAAGGAACAACGGTAGATGTATACACCGTCAACGATGAATGGGCACAAATCAACTTCGAAGGTCAAAAACGATACGTTTCTTCTACGTATTTGACAATCGGTTCATCTATGACAACAGCCTCTACTACATCCGCTTCATTATATGTAGCTGAAATGAACGTCAATCTTCGTTCTTCCATGTCAACGTCCGCTTCAATCGAAACAGTCATCCCAAAAGGATCACTCGTGACGCATCTATCTACTCACGGGGCGACAGGATCTTGGTATAAAGTACAATTTGGTACATATACAGGATATGTGGCAGCACGATACTTCAGCGAAACAAGTCCTTCGTTTTACGCTTCGACAACTGCCGTCTTGTACGATTCGACCGGTTCAGGTGCGTCTAAAATCGCAACGATTCCAGAAGGTGCGAAAGTCACTTACCTCGATTCATTAGGCGCGACGGGTTCATGGTATAAACTCGAATACGGTTCACTTGTCGGTTATGCACCAGCACGTAACTTTACCGCGACTTCGCTTGCTCCAGAAGCAGTCACGACATATTACGCGGTGAAGAATGTCGCGCTCTACAATAGTTCAGGAACTGGTGCATCAAAAATTGCAACAATTCCACTTGGGGCAGAAGTAAAGCGTGTATACGTGAACGGATTGAGTTCATCTTGGTATAAAGTCCAATACGGGGACACGGTCGGCTATGCGGCCGCGCGTAACTTCTCGACATCAAAACCTGAAGCCGTCGTCAAAACAACCTATTATGCGGTTCGAGACCTCGTGTTATATGAGTCATCCGCTTCCGGAGCAGCTCGTCTACGCACGATTCAAGAAGGAACAAAAGTCGTCCAAGTATCGGATGCCAACTTATCGGACTCTTGGTTCAAAATTGAATATGATGGAGTCACCGGCTTCGCTGCCGCTCGTCATTTTTCAACGAAGGCACCTGAAGAAGTGACGATCACACCATACTTTGCGATTCGAAATGTAGCGATGTATAGTTCGTCTGCAGCCGGAGCGACGAAGATTGCCACGATTCCATTTGGTGCAAAAGTAGAACAGCTTTCACAAAGCGGTCTTTCTAGTTCTTGGTTCAAGATTCGCTATGACGGAAAAACAGGATATGCAGGTTCTAGTCACTTTTCATTAAAAGATCCAGAGGTCGTGGTGAAAACAGATTATTATACAACGCGTGATGTCGTTTTATACAACCGCTCGGATGCTGAAAAAGTGAAGGTTGCGGTCATTCCATTCGGCACGAAAGTTCAACAAGTGTCGGAACCTGGTCTCACGGAACGATTCTTTAAAATCGAATACGGTCCGATTACAGGTTATGCGACGGCAGATTACTTCTCGAAAACAGTACCGTCAGACGAACAATACGAAGAAGAACGTCAAGTTCGTATCTATGTAGATGGGAACGAGCCACTCAACGTTCGTTCGACGCCTGAAGTGACAACAGCAAATAAAGTCGGAACGTTAAGTACGGGAACGATTGTCAACATCAAACCAATTGTCGGTTCAGACTGGGCACTTCTTACAAGTGGTACGTATAGCGGCAACTATATTCATACCGATTACGTCGTACCTGTCACAACGACCCCACCTGCGACAGGTATCACGAAAAAAGTTTCGTATACTAGTTATCCGATGACAGTTCGTCAGATGGCAGACCGTCAAGTGGCTCAATTCGCCCAAACGGATGCACATCGATACGATGAAGCCTACCTACCTCGTGCTTGGGTAAGTGTCAACGGATCGACAGGAAAGATTGTGAAATCTGAGATGACTGTTGTCTCAGGGTTAGGAACCGCTTTGAAGATGACAGCCTCTTCAAGCTCGTCCTCGCTCGTCACCATTCCATATGGTGCGTCAATTCAATACGTTGACCGTTATACTTCCGGGTCAACCGTTTGGTATAAAGTAAAATACGGCACGATGACCGGTTACGTGACACCAAGTTCAGTCGTCGGAACCGCCAACATTTTGAGCCGTCCAATTTTAACATCTCATGCGTACGGTCAAATTAATACAGGCGAAACCGTTACGATTACAGGTCAATCCGGCACATACTATACGATTTCGTATAAACGACCGGCCGGACACAATATCCGAGTCTTTGATAACACTTGGCGTCGTGCATCAGTTGATGATCTTCTTCCATACGTCGATCCTAGCCAGATTGATGCAAACTCTCGATCATTCTATCAATTCTTAGATTTATCGAAGAGCGCTGGGACAACTGCGACAACATTGAACAAGGTCCTCACATCAAAAGGAACGCTCAGCGGACAAGGTCAGGCATTCGTTGATGCGGCTAGTATGTATGGCGTGAACGAAGTGTATCTTCTCTCGCATGCCATCCTTGAAACTGGACATGGTACATCCCTTCTCGCAAAAGGAGTTCCTGTCGATAAAGATGGGAATGCATTAATTAACTCGAGTGGGAATCGGATTTATCCGGAACGTCCTGTTGCCGCAACCGTCTATAATATGTACGGTATTCAAGCAACAGATAGCAACCCTCTTGGAAACGGCGCCAAATACGCCTTCCAACAAAAGTGGTTCTCTCCTAAAGAAGCGATTATCGGAGGAGCTTACTGGATTGGGGCTAGCTATATCAATCACCCGACATATAAACAAAATACGCTGTATAAGATGCGCTTCAATCCTTCTTCACCAGGAACGCACCAATATGCAACGGATATCGGATGGGCCGCAAAACAAACGACAAGCATCTATAATATCTATCAATCACTTGATGCTTACACACTCAACTTCGATGTACCAAAATATCAGTAAAAAAGGAGACACGCGCCTCGTTGGCGTCGTGTCTCCTTTTATGTCCACTCAATCGAATCGATAATGGACTCGATTTCCATCTTTTCATCGGTCACCTGATCGGCTACGTAAGTTAAGAATAAGAGCCGTTTCCCATCGGTCAAGGACCATACATCTAAATGCATCCCATCTTCAATCCCACTTGCGTAGGCCGTTGTCATATCACTCGTTTCAGTCGTGACACTTGGAGCAATCTTTACATCAATCGGAAATTCGCCTAAGAACGTATTCAATTCGCTCATAGCGGATTGTTTTGGTTCTTGCGAATCTTCTGATTCATAGATTGAGATTTGAAGCGTCCCTTGCGCATCCGCTTCCGTCGAGTAAAAACTCACATAGTCTTCCTCTTCGCTGTATTCATAATGTTCCGGATACGTCAGGCGGAACCACCCATCAATTTCGTACTCTTTCATGCTGTTTTCTCCTTTACTTGCTTGAATGCCAGCCCTGTGACCATTTTAGCTTGAAGCGCGTACTTCAAGCGTTCGGTCACGTAAAGACGTTGGCTATTTACGTCTTGGGCGATCATATGTCCAAATAAGTTCATGCGGACAGTTTGATTGGATAGGAAATAGAGTCGATCCGCACTCAGCGGACGATATTCGTTTGAATGTTCAAGGTATTCGATTTCAAAGCGGCGGAGGACGTTCAGCGCACAGTAACGATCGGTTTTCCCGGTACTCGTATGAAGCTCGACACGAACGAGCTGAACGTCATACGGACAGACATTCATAAAGATAGGTCCCACCCGCTCATGGATCAAGAGGATACCCATATCGGTCTCAATTAAATCTGGCAGGGCTCCTTCATCTTGCGAGATGCTTAACACGACATACGGTCGGTTTGTCGGTGCAAGCAATTCCCCTTTATAAAATCGAAATCGTTGAATTCCTGTTAGAACCCGGGCACGCCAAGCACTCCCTCGAGCCTCGGCTTCCATCCGATACAACCTCTCTCCACTCACGCTTACTCCCCCTTCACTTGTTTGAGCGCATCGACGAACGTTTCCCATTCTAGGTTGTCACAAACAACCTTATTTTCCAATCCCCATTCTTCATCGATTGTCAAACGTACTTCGTTCGATTGTGCGTGACGGGTGACTCGAAGATCTCCTATTTGAATCATATCCGGATGAATCTCAAACGTCATACTTGGTAATCCGACCCACTTGATTCGATTCGTTCGTAACACAACCTGCCATTCTTGTTCATGATGGATCGAAAACGTCCAACTTCGGAGAGACACCGTCGTGTTCGTTTGTTTCGATTGTTTCAACATTCGAAACCCTTCACCCATCAGTCGTAAATATGATTTTCGCTCACTCATATTTCATTTCTCCCCTTTTTTCTATTATCTGCGTTGTGAATAGGATTCTGCAACCTAAAAAGTTTTTTTAAAAAAGGGTTTGCAAATTCCATCGTATATGCTATTATATCAAAGTAACGTTAAGAGTTAATACGTTTCGCGGGTGTAGTTTAATGGTAAAACCTCAGCCTTCCAAGCTGATGACGAGGGTTCGATTCCCTTCACCCGCTCCATATTTTTTCTTTGATGCGGGTGTAGTTTAATGGTAAAACCTCAGCCTTCCAAGCTGATGACGAGAGTTCGATTCTCTTCACCCGCTCCAATATCGACATATACGCGAGAGTATCTCGCACACATACACTGCACGGTTGAGACCTTGCAAAAAGCAGAAAGTCACACGACTTTCTGCTTTTTTGTTGTTCCGTCTATTGTTTTGGGGAAAAGAGTGATTGAATCCATACAGACAAGGAGGAACTCCATTGATTCAAGCGAAGCTGCAATCCTTTACCGTATACGAAAGCGCGTTGATGCGAACGACATCGACCCTCATCGATACACCAGATGCCCTTTTGTTGATTGACCCGACCTGGCTCCCCGAAGAAATTGCGACAATCCGTCGTGACATCGAATTACACCGTCGGAATCGGCCGCTTTATGTCATCTTCACACATCATCATTTTGACCACATCATCGGAGCTTACGGCTTTGCAGATGCCACAACGATTGCCTCACAGGCTTTCGTCGATGCAGACTCATCTGACCAATTAAATGAGATTCGCGAGTTTTATGAACAATATTATATTGATCACCCGATTCAAAAACCGGACATCGACCTGGTCATCCAACCCGATCAAACGCTTTTAATCGGTTCAGTGCCCGTGACCTTCCTCTCTACACCGGGCCATGACGCGACACATATGTCGGTTCTCATCGAATCCATGAATCTTCTCGTTTGTGGAGATTATGGGTCTAATGTCGAGCCACCTTTTATCGAACACGACCCAACCGCCTATCTCGACACGTTACAAACCTTGCAATCACTCATCTACGAACATGAGATTCGCTGGTTCGTACCAGGGCACGGCGATTTGTGCGACAGCCGGAGTCACATGATTGAGAGATTGAGTGCGGCGGAAGAATATATCTTGGCACTCCCCGAAGAACGTCATTGGTCCTCCGCATGGCCAGAGCACGCTTTTTTTGACCGTGTTCATGAGCGGAATCGAAAGATGGTGGAACAAAAAGAGACCGATCGTCGGTCTCGTCAACAAGACGTATAAAAAAATCGCAACGTCTCCCCAAGACGTTGCGATTTCCCCCTATGTAGACCTATTTCTTTGTGACGCGTTCTGAGCGGACCGTGAACATACGGTCAACCCCATAGATCGTTACTCCCGTCAGAGCGAGTAACCCAATCATTGCAGAAGAAAACATGACCATCCCCCCATTGTTCACAGTTTCGTCATAATCACCCCGTGGTTTCATTATAAAAGACCATTTCAAAAAAAGAAAGCGTTTTCTTCAAACTTTCTTCACATTTCCCGCATTTAACCTCTATCGTTTTTTGATACAACGTCCCTATAGTGATTAGACAGACACGTGTAAAGATGTGTAGCTTTTGTGGAATTTGGGAATACATGATGTAAGGATAAAAAGAGACAGAAGCTGCTCGTCGAGGAGGAAGAGGTATGATTAAGTACGGTACATTGGTACGAATCGAGGGAAAATATGCCGTATTGAGATGGAACAACGGCTCAAGTTTCATCCCTAGACGATTCCTACCATCCGAAGCACGTGTTGGTGATACAATCATTCGAGACAACCATCATTACTATCTTGAAGAAGATATGACCCCTAACTTTGACGCATTGATCAAGCAACACTATAAAAGCTGAACGGTCTGCCCTCTCTAACCGGGCAGTTCGTTCAGCTTTTTTTCGAATGAATCATTCTGAGATGTCGTCGATTTGTTGCTGAAGCCATGCCTCGTCTACCGGACCCGTTTTTTTCGCCACGATGATCCCTTTTGCATCTAGAACGTACGTCGTCGGTAATGCGACAACGCGATATTGTTGCTCGACAGCGGCCTCTTCATCTAGCAAAATCGGAAAATCAACGGGATACTCATCTAGGAATGCCTCCACGTCCTCTTTTCCTCGTCGCTCATTTTTGGTGACGTTCACGCCAAGTACTGGGATGCCTGTCGCTTCTTCAAACGATACGAGTTCAGGAAACTCATCCCGGCATGGCGGACACCAAGAGGCCCAGAAGTTAATGACGACCGGCTGTCCTTGGAACTCAGAAAGGGTCAAATTCTCCTCATCTAACGTATTCAAAGTGAAGTCCGGGGCTTGTTGCCCCACTTCAAGTCCTCCTAATACCGATTCATTTTGGACGATCGGAACCGCTTCTTCTTTCTTTTGTGTCATCATATATTCCTCGTAGCCTTTATATGCGAGGCCAGCAATCAATAGAAGGATCAGCGTTCCAATACCAATTCTTTGTAAGCGCATCATTTACCCCTTGTTTGTTTTACTTAAGATTTCTACACTTAACTTATCATAAACCCGTAAAGGAGCGTATGGATTGTGCAACTTCAAAACGAGAAAATACAGATAACCTTAAAGGCACAAGGTGCTGAGATGACGAGTTGGAAAGTATCCGGAACTGAACTCTTATGGCAAGGGGACCCGACCTATTGGGGACGACAAGCCCCGATCCTCTTCCCGATTGTCGGTCGATTGCTCGATGATCAATATGTATATGAGGGAAACACCTATACGATGAGTCAACACGGATTCGCTCGGGACGCTATGTTCGAGGTCGAATCTTCGACTGCCACGTCGGTCCGCTTCACATTGAACGATACATCGGAATCACGTCAACACTATCCATTCCCATTCACACTGACCGTGTCCTATCAACTTGTGGGCGAAGAAGTGATTGTGACGTATCGCGTCCATAACCCGGGCGAAACGACGTTACCGTTTAGCATCGGTGGTCATCCTGCATTCAATATTCCGTTCATGGGCGGGACATTTGAAGACTACGTGATCGATTTCGGCGAAATCCGCTCCCTCGATCGCTATTTGCTCGAGGGCCCTTATTTAACAGGCGCGTATCAACCACTCGGAGAGCGTCAGTATATCCCCCTCACTCGGTCGTTATTTGACGACGATGCACTCATTTTTGAGAAAATTGAGTATGCTGCACTCCGACATCAACCAACCGGTGCAGCCATCGTGATGGAGAGTCCCTCTTTCACGCATTTCGGCATCTGGTCTCCGCCGCAGAAAGACGCTCCGTTCGTCTGTTTGGAACCTTGGTTCGGACATGCGGATTATAAAGGCCATCGAAAAGATTTCCTACACAAAGAAGGGATCCAACTCCTCCCACCAAACGAAACGTTCGAAGCGAGTTATACATTATATATGGAAAACTAAAAAATCAATCCGACGTCTTGTCGGATTGATTTTTGATTTAGAAGCGATCGTCTTGTTCGGCTTCATATTCTGACACCGGCTTTTTCATGATGAGTGCCAGAATGATATAAATGAGGAGTCCCGGGCCACCGAGAAGCGCCATCGCCACGAATAGGACTCGCATAACGGTGACGTCCACCCCTAGATAGTTTCCAAGCCCTGAACAAACACCAGCAATCATTTTATTGTTTGGGTCTTTATAAAGTTTCCGTTCCATATCATCTTCTCCTCAACTCATTATGATCGTTGTGGTCGACGTAATGTCGTTCTTCCGCCGTTCGCAACCTCTCCACGCCCTTCAAAGTCGAGCGCTTCATTAATCGGTGTGCTACCAGACTTGATTTCGATTCGGCGACCGTACAGACCTCGGTTGTCGAGAGACGCTGCGATGACAGTCGCGACATCGGTTTCGGAAAGCGTCGCACCATCCGCATCACTCAAGTCCTCTGATGCTTCGATTGAACCTTTACTCGGTTCATCAACAATGGTCACTGGGCAAATGATCGTATAGTTCAAACCGCTATGTTCGATATACTCGTCAGCGGCATTGTTAGCTGACAGAAAGTTAAAGAGTTCTTTCGGTGCAGCGTTCGGTTGATCAGCGCCATAGGCACTGAGTAAGACAACATGACGTACCCGTTCCTTCTTAGCGGCATCGATGGCATTCATCGCAACGTTTCGGTCAAGCAGTTCAATTTCAGTGCTCGAACCATCCGCGCCAGCAGTTGCCGCGATAATAACGGCATCTTGTCCACTTGTCGCCTCATGTACTTTCTTCTCGAGTTCTGTCTCGACATCAACCGTCAATACGTGTGCACCCATTTTCTCGTACTCTGCTTGTAGTTCAGGATAACGAATTAAAGCGGTCACTTGATGGGTTTTCGCCAGGCTTTTCAATACACGTTTCCCGATCTTTCCTGTTGCTCCAATGACTAAAACTTTCATTCAAATTTCCCTCCTCAAAAGAGTAGTTCATTTGTTTAAATTTCCTCTTTCAAGTCAGAATCAAACCCTTTTCTTAAAATTATCTGACAGTACCCCAGACAGATAAATCAAGGGCGTCTCGAATCGCCTGCACGCTCTCTTCTAACGGTTCATAGTAATACACGTTATTGATATAAGCATCTTGACCCTCGACTTGCATCTTATTCACCTCAGGATTCGAAATCATCGTCAATCCGACAGATGCCATTTGCAAGACGTTCATCTCAAGTCCCATTTCTTCTTTCATGAAGCGATACGTCGCCGGAATTTTTGTCCATCCTGAAGGACTTGCCAGTTTTTCAGCGACAGCTGTCATGACCTCCGTTTGACGATTCGAACGTGCTCCATCCGTATCCGATTTACGATGTCTCGCATACGCCAATGCCATGTCTCCATCCATCGCATAGGAAACACCTTCCGTATACTCATACGTCTGGTTGAACCCTTTCTCGCTAAACGAATGCGTTGCCGTGACATTTACCCCACCAATCAAATCAATCAATTCCATGAATGATTCGAACGTGATGACGACCTGTCCATCGACCGAGGCGTCGGTCAGCCCTTCCACGGCACCAATCGTACACTCTGCACCTCCGAACGCGAACGCATGCGTGATTTTATCACCTTCCCGTTCAGGCTCACATGGAATCGCTGTATACGTATCACGTGGAATCGATACATTCTGAACAGTACCAGAGCGTGGTACGAATTCCATCAACTGCAAGGAGTCCGTACGAGATCCCGACAACGATTCTCCTACTCGCGCATCGCTCCCCATAATGAGGAATGTAAATGGAGCAGTCGCAAAATATCCAACAATCAGTAGCATTGCAAGTAAGAAAAGGGCAGCTTTCCCCTTCCATTTACGCTTTCGTTTCGATGGTTGTTTAGACGAATGATCTATTTCTCGTTTAGCAGGGGTAGATGGTGTTGATGGTTTCGTCGTCTGTCGAGATTTTGGTCGAGATGATTTCCGTTTCGAAAATAATGAAACCCGGGGCAGTCGTTTCCGACTTGACTTTGCCGTCCCATTTTTCGTCCTTGGCGATTCTTGGGTTTGTTCATTTAAAAAGGGATGTTCTGATTGGCGTGTTACCCGTTCACGCTGTTGTTCAGATTGTGCACGTATAGAGGGCTCGTCCGTTTCACCGTGGTCCACACGAGACGATTCGATTTCTTGTTGTTCTAATTCGCGCTTTCTACGTTCGACACGCGATAAATGTTGTTCATCTTTCATCATTATGATCCTCAACTTTATCAATTTTTCTCTATTATCCCGAACCAGCCATCATCTGACAACGTTTCTTACGAAAATCCGTCTTAAGCATGAGAGCGAATGGTTGTTTCAGATGAAAAGCGGGAAAGGAATAATAATTGGTTTCTGCCCAAATCGAGATTGCCTACGAAAAGTTTGACTGAAAGGAGGAGAGCTGATGCGCATCGGAAAGTTACGCGTATTGTTAGAGCAGTATGGCGAGGCGACGTTACGCGATTTGCTCGTCGAAATGTACCGTCATACTCCTAAAGATGTGATTGATGATCAAGATTTTGATTTTATGATCAGCCAATTCACGCGCTATAAAGAGAAAAAAAATTCTGAAGAGCGACATTCGCTCTCGCAAACCATCACCTTGGCTGAACGGTTTGTTGATTCTGCGTACGAACATTTGTACATTCGTCCGAATCAAGTCATGTCAGAACGCGACCAAAAAAATTGGTACATTCATGCTAAAAAAATCATTCGCGATTTAGCGCATTACGCCGAGGAATACACAGAAGCACGTACGATGTATGAAGAAATGTTTTACCTCCTCTCTACATCGGCTGGCGAAGAACCGCTCTTCTCTACAAGTGACCCGTTTCGCCTTTTAAAAATTTCACAAGTCACCATGCTCAAGCAACTCATTCACTACTATCAGCTCGATGCCCCGATTGATACCGTTTGGATTGACCGCGCCCTATACACCGCACTCCACGTGCCAAAAGATGTTGATTCTACACGAATTGATTTACTCTCAACGCTACCCATCGAACACAGTCATGCCAATACAAGAAAACTCCTTCACTCCCGTCTCTTAAAACTTTGCGATCGGATGTTAGAGAAGTCCCAAACAGAGGATACCGCGCTCGAAAACTATCAAGCGCTTAAAATGTTAGAACTCCGCCTTCTCGTCGCTGAAGGGAATTTGAAAGAAGCGGAACAAAAATTGTTCTCTGAATATATCCCGTTCTTTTCTCATCGCTCCGAACCATTTCGGGTATATGTCGACTTTTTAGAGAGTCACGGACACACTAGTGAGACGAAGCGCTTAAAACGAATTGCTAAAGAAAAGCGAATCCGATTTTAAAAAAAGGGAGTCAATCGATAGGATCGATTGACTCCAATACATGATATGAACGAGGGGTGTTCATTTGAAAAGGAGGACAGAAAGTTGGTGCAGAACTTTCTTCCTACACATATAAGTATAAGGGAACGATTGTAACCGTTACCAAATCACTTATTGCATTTTTGTGAACGTTTTCACGTTATTCAATCGTGTTCATCATGCCAAGTCCGATGACAGATAACAACACAATTAATACGAACAAATACACCATTTCATTCGGCGATTGAAATCCTTCATGAATTTCTACATCTTCTTCGACAATGATATTTTCATGAATGACGACCGGTTCTGTCTCGGCCATGGCTGCAGACGGTGTTACCGTCAACCAAAGCACAGAAACCAGAATCAGTTGATAAATGTATTTCATCATATACTCCTACTCCGTGTTTTCATTGTGTTTAAGTATAGCACGTCTCATCCGTTCGTTGCGCTGACATTTGATGAATCTCACAGATGAACGATGAAAGGAAATCCATTTCATTGTATTGGACGGATATGTTCTATTTTACTCGAACCTTTTTCTTACGTAATTGATTTTTTCTCGAGTCAGGTTTCATCATTCTGCCACACCCCACGATACAAGATAGCGCTTACAATTTATTTGTACTTATCATTTGATAAAGAAAGAAGGATTCTTCGTGAAACGAGCGCTACGTTTTGTAGAATGCAGGCAATTACCGTTACATGAGCGTATTTCCATTCAGTCGCTATATCCTTTAAGCAAGGCCCCTTTGCTTCTCTCCCTTCCCTCGCATCATCACGTCTACGTCGCACTCAATCGAGATACCCCACTCGCTTCAATCGTCGCAAACGACGAACAGCTTGAAACGGATCATGCCATTCGCCTCTCTCAAGCCACATATGGTGATCGTCACGTCTTTCGCGGACTACTTCATCGTTTGATCTATGAACGAAGTCGAGAAACAAAGTACCCGATTACGTACTATCTTCAGGAAGAGGATTCTCATAATCAAGACAAGCATCGAATATATGAAGCAGCAGGGTTTCAAGTATTTCATCAAACCAAAACGTATCATCTACCATTCATCCCTTGCGAGAAAGCAACCCATACCAATTGGACACTCGAATTGGTGGACTATTCAAGAAGAGCAGATTGGCTCACATTTCGAAATGAACATTGTCATCTCCTTCCGGGTGCCATTTCGATGACAGATGAACAATTCGCACGAGAAGTTCGCCAGCAAACATTGTTCTATTCCGTGAAGTGGAACCGACAAGTGATTGGAATCATGAAAGTACGCTTACATATGTACCATATTTCAATACAAGAGATGCACGTTGACTGTGACGAGACTTTATTGCGGGAAGCTATTTCATTCCTTCAACAAAAATTTTTCTACATGTTCCGATACATTGAAGAGGCACATATTTCAGCAACAAGTTTGCAACCTGATTTGAGTTATACACTTCGTCGTCACGGCGCCCAAATCTCGAGTATTTGTCGTTATACGTACATGCTACAGGCACCACCGACCCCGATTTATTCCTAAACAATCAAAAGACGTCGAGCAAACCAACTCTTTCTCAAAGGAAAAAGTTGTTCATTCGACGTCTTTTATTCTGCAGCAGTAGTCGACTCCATCGCTAGAGGCGGCATCGCTTCAAACAGTTCTGTCCGAAGCCCCGTATCTCTCAAATCTAGCGATTCAATCCGATCGAACTTAATTTTGCGATCGACGACATTGAACCAATACGTAATATTTGGTTCATCTTTAAAACGAATCGCATAATTCGACCCATTTAAATGAAAGTCGACCTCGGTAGACAGCAACTCGGTCGGACCAATTTGTTTATGGGTCGTTAATCGTTCAAGGACAACCTGTTCTTCATTGATGCGATAGTCGACAAACGTCGCAAGCGAGAGTCCAAACACAAATGATACAAAGGCGAAAGTGCCCACCAAACCCATCGTGATTTTTCCGTTCATTTCGCTGTCCCTCCCTCTCCTATTATATCGGATAGGCTTGAAACGTTGTGAAGTGACATTTTGTTCAACTTTAGGCAAACTGAAGCAGAAGGAGGAATTTACATGCATATCGATCATACTGGGATTGCCGTTCGAGACTTAGATGAGGCGATCACATTTTACACGACGGTCTTAGGAGGAAAACTCGTGGACCGCTATACGAACACGACCACCGGGGTCGAGACCGAATTGGCCGTCATTCATATTGGAGAGGATGTCATCGAATTGTTGCGTCCGACTAGTAAGACGAGTCCGATTGCCCGGTTCATGAAAGCTCGAGGGAAGGGTGTTCATCATATCGCCTATCGTGTCGACGATTTGGACGAAGCGATGGCCGCTCACAAACAAAATGGCATCACCTTTTTAGAAGACACACTGCGTACGACCGCGAAAGGTAGACGCTTAATCTACATGGACCCGCGTCATTCAGGCGGTGTGATTACCGAGCTTTGTGATTATCCTAGAGAAAAGCAGTAAGAGTGGTCCTCTTACTGCTTCATCATGGTTTCTTCTATGATTTGACGATTCTTCTCTTTTAACCGTTCATTATGAGAGGACACCATTGCGGTAGCGTTCGCATTCGGGTCAATGTATGTTTTGGCCCGGTTCACCGCATTCGCAGCATCTTGAAACGCTCCAGCGATGAGATGTACTTTCCCTTCATGCGTGAGAATATCACCGGCAGCGTACAATCCCGGTATGGATGACTCGCTACCTGAATTCCCTCTCACATAAAACCCATCCTTCATCTCGACCTGCAATTCGCTGTTCCGAAGCAACTCCGCGTCTTGTTCATATCCGTGATTGATGACCACTTCATCGACCTCGATTACGCTCGTCTCTCCTGTTTCGACATGAGTCAAAAGAACTTGTTGAATCGATTTCCCATCGTGAGAAATCAAATCCGTCACTTTTGATCGTGGGCAACAGTCGACTCGACCCTGTTTAATTTTTTCAACTTGTGCTTCATGTCCACTAAGTTCTTCTTTTCGATACGTCAGCACGACCTGCTCTGCAATCGGCTCGAGCGCATTCGCCCAATCGACTGCACTATTGCCGCCACCCGATATCAAGACGCGCTTTCCTTTAAAGCGTTCAAGTGATTTAACCGTGTAATGGAGGTTCGACAATTCGAACCGCTCCGCTCCGCTCACTTCAACCTTATGCGGTTTGAGGATCCCACTTCCTGTCGCAACGATGACGGTTTTGGAAATATGATGACCGTTCGTCGTGTCGATCCCGAACAAATCGTCTGAACGCTTAGAGATCGACTCCACCTTCTCGCCAAGAAGGACCGTCGGAGAGAAGGTGAGACCTTGCTCGACGAGTTGGTCGATCAGTTTTGCCCCAGTCGTCGGTAGGAGACCACCTACATCCCAAACCATTTTCTCTGGATAGACATGTACTTTCCCGCCTAAAAAAGGTTGAAATTCGATAATTTTCGTCTTCATACCTCGTAAACCGCTGTAAAAAGCGGCATACAATCCAGCCGGTCCCCCACCGATAATCGTCACGTCGAATACTTCCTCGTTCATCGTCGCACCCTTCCTCTCTATATACGTAAAAATGATAATCATTCTCATTAGATGATAACCTGTTTTGGTCACTTTGACAATTTTTTTCTAATATCGCCCTGATGGATTTGGTTTTTCTTATGCGTAGGTCGGGTAATGAAACATGAATCAAAAGGGAGGATGTGCGTGATGAATTGGATGGATGTCCTATTAATCGTCGTATCATTTTTTTGGCTAGTTGAGACGTGGCGATTTCGTAACCGAAAAGAGGCAACAGACGGGGCTGTCGAGCGGAAGAGCTTTTACTTTGTAGCGACGACGATGATTGGCGTCTTCGTGTTGTCTATGATCTCTTCGCTTGTTTTCGAATCACAGCCTTCGACAGTTCAACGAATCATCGGACTTACTTTTTACATAGCCGGCGTGTCGTTACGTTATTGGGGGATTTTACACTTACGTCATCAATTCACACGACATGTCGTCGTCCGACCGGAAGACGAACTCGTCAGCTCGGGACCGTATCGTTACTTACGCCACCCTCTTTACACAGGGTTGTTATTGATTACGTTCGGATTCTCGCTATACTTTATTCATTGGGGAATCGCCTTGATTGGTGCGGGTCTCACCTCGCTTGCATTACTGTACCGCATTCGAATCGAGGAAGGTATGCTCATTCGCCATTTCGGTCAGTCTTACCAATCCTGGTCGAAGACGCGCAAGCGCCTCTTCCCCTTCATCTATTAAAAAGGAGTCCGGCTCATCGCTGGACTCCTTTTTCATTTAGACAGAATATTTGCTGAGTAATCGGACGACGATGACCCCCGCGATGAATGCG
This sequence comes from Exiguobacterium sp. s43, assembly GCF_018617255.1. Classification (GTDB taxonomy): domain Bacteria; phylum Bacillota; class Bacilli; order Exiguobacteriales; family Exiguobacteriaceae; genus Exiguobacterium; species Exiguobacterium profundum. The sequence continues at coordinate 89,938 of NZ_JACSJT010000003.1, read as the reverse complement.
ACGATACTGAGTATCCACATGACTCCGGAAGCTGGTACACCCGGAAACACGACGGCGAGTGAGCCAATGACCAATCCGATGATGACGGAGAACGTCATTCCCGGAAAATTCGCCAACAAGTAACGAATGACTTTACTACTTACAATAAAGCCGACGGCCACTCCAGCACCGACAATCCCAATAATCAACAGATTGAAGTTTGAGATGGCGCTGATGACGGTTGGATAAACGCCAATTAACAACAAGACGAATGAACCGCTAATTCCAGGAAGCAACATCGCCATGCTGCCCAACCAACCGGAGAAGAATAAGAGAAGTGCCGTCCCGAACGTCACGTCCGTCATAATAGACGAATCAACCGGATTCAAGAATGCCATACTCGCAACGAGTATCGTTGCGACAACCATAGCAATAACATGAACCGGACGAATCGATGCGCGTGATTTAAATTCCACGAATAGAAGTGGAATAATCCCTAAAATCAATCCGATAAAGAAAAATTGTGTCGGTGCATAATACTCCAGCAATAAGTATTCAATAACTCGACTCAGTGCGATAATGGCTGTCCCCATTCCAATTGCCAATGGAATCAAGAACCCGATATATTTTTTCCAATATCGGCTAAATACGCCGCTAATCGCTTCGATGAGTTGATCGTAGATGCCTAAAATGACTGCAATGGTACCACCGCTTACACCAGGGATTAAATCACTCGTCCCCATGGCCATCCCTCGCCAAATGTTCTTCCACTCCATAATGTATCTCCTTTACGTATATCTTTCCTCAAGCACTTAGTATAGTCGAGAAAAGAAGTTTGCGCATCCGCTTTTAGACTGAGAAAGGAGTCGAATTGATTTCTTTGATCATATAGTCAAATCTCGCCCCAGAAATGTTGATTTCTTTTTCCTTATGGAAGCCGAGACGTGTGTATAAGCGATGTGCCGCAGGATTTTCTTGATCCACGTTCAATGTGACGGCGGGCACACCGCGTTCTTTCGCAACGAGACAAACGTGTTCGATTAACTTCGTCCCGATTCCACGACCTCCATACGCCTCTGCGACAGCCAGTGAATCAATGTATTGGACATAACCTTCCGTTTCAACGTCCACCTCTTCTCCACTTCCATGCGCCGTCAACCATTCTCGAATCGGTCGATCCAATTCTTCTGCCTTATCCCCACGATACGAGATGATCATTCCGGCAACTTCTCCTTCAAAATCCGCCACCCAGATGTTTTCGTGACTCAAGCGGTTATTTGGTTTCTCTACCCACATCGCTAGTCGCTCCAATACCTCAGTCGTATCCGTTGATGCTGTCAATGTGTACGCAATCTCATGGATCGCTTGATACATGAGTGGTGCAATTTGTTTACTATCTTGTTTGGTTGCTTGTCGAATATTCATGATTAATCCCTCCATCATCCAGTCTAGCATAGCCCGGCACATCGGTTGTTTGTCCACACTCGTTTTGTGGCATCATATAGAGTGAAAGGGGCGAATCGAAATGAAAGCTATTCTTACAGGAATGAACGGTACAGTGGCACCCGTTGTTGCCGAAACGTTGCAGCGCCACGGAATTGAAGGGATTGCGTGGAATCGCGAGCAAGTGTCCACGACAAACGAAGAGGAAATGCGAGAATTCATCGAGCGCATCCGACCGAACTACTTTTTACATATCGGTATGGGCGCGGTGGAGTGGGCCGAGACGCTCGCTCGTTTATGTGGTGAGGCGAAAATCCCTTTCCTGTTCACGAGCACGGTTTCAATTTTTTCAGATGAAGTGACCGGACCGATTTCCCCAGATACGCTACCAGATGCCGAGGATGACTATGGAAAGTATAAGCGTGAGTGCGAACGTGCGATTATGAACGCCAATCCTGGTGCTCAAATCGTTCGTCTCGGATGGCAAATCGGGGATGAGGCCGGATCGAATAATATGATGGACTATTTTACGAACGAAATGAAGCAACGAGGGGTCATCCAAGCGAGTGAGCATTGGTATCCATCATGTTCATTTTTAGTAGACACGGCAGACGCGCTATTTGAAATTTTGACTAAACGTGGACCGGGTATCTATCAGTTAAACGGAAATGCGAACTATTCCCTATACGACATCGCCGTCGGACTAAAAGAGCTTCATGACACCGACTGGCAGATTGAATGTACCGATGAACCGAAACGGGATAATCGAATGATCGATTCATCGGTCTCGATTCGTCCCATCTCCAAACGCCTAAATTTGCAAACGAAGTAAATTCAAAGTCGCCTACTCCCATCGAGTAGGCGACTTTTTTATTGGTTTCGAGTTAGATGAGTCAATCGCAATTTACTTTTCGGCAGACTCGGCATGTCTACAAAACTATAGCTCAAGTCTTGAGGTGGGACCGTGTAGACGTATTCCTTAGTAAACAACTCAATGACTTGTCCAAGAATTGCAATGGTCACATGTTCACCGGCACATCGATGTCCAAAATCTACATCTCCCCCACCTTGCGGAATAAAGTTAAACGGACTCTCGTTCCAATCTTTAAAACGAGAGGGATCGAATCGATCCGGCTCCGTCCAAATAGAGGAATCATGATTCGTACCGTACAAATCAAGAAGCGTCAGCGTCCCTTCCGAAAATGCATAGCCGTCCCATTCAAAATCGGTTTTGACACGAGCTGCCGCTACAGGGAAAAATGGATAAAACCGTCTCACTTCCTGAACAAATTCTGTTTTCGAGACCTCTCCCCGCTCTACCTGCTCTTTTACATCCGGGAACTGATGTAAAGCTAAGACAGTGAAGAGGACATACACCGAGATTGCGACAGTCGGGCGTAAAATGTTCAATACTTCGACCGCCACGACGTCTTCAGGTAATAACTCTCCGGATTCATCTCGGTGCCACGAAAATTCGTACAGCGCCGTATGTTCGTTCGGCAATAATCGATTCGACCGCAATTCTTTTACCATCTGACGAATCCAGGTTTCAGCGGAACTTCGTGCCTTCCGACCTTGTAAATACGTGGGACAAAGAGACGTACCCGATTCAAATAATAACCTCATCTCTTCAGTGCGCTTCCCAACTTCTTCTTTCGCAAGTGGAACTCCCGACCATTCACATACGGCCTTCATCAACACTTGTTGCGCAATATCGTATAAGACGACCTCCTCTCCCATTCGTTCAATCTGGTTCCACTCTCGATATGTCAAGCGGAGCAATCGATCTATATTTTCTTTTGTCATCAATGACATGAACATATGTTTTCGATGCGTATGAGCCGCACCATCTAGTGTTTGGACCCCATCTTCTCCAAACAAGGTTTTCAATAGACGTTTTGGCGCCGCATTCTGACGCATGAATTTGTCTGCATCATAGAACACCTCGGCAGCCTCTTCGCCCCCAAGACAAATCACGCGCTCCCCGAGCAAACGTGTTTCAAAGATATTTGATTGAAAACTTTTGCGACGATTCGCAACAAATAGATATCCTTCCCGTAAAAAATCGACACTATGGTCGAGTCCTTCTTGTTTCGGTATGACTTTCCCCATCCAACTCACCCTTTCTCTTTTCTCGAACTATAAAGGATGTTCCCCCGTTTTTAGCGAACAAACCTAATATCGAAAGGAGCGAGTGACATGTTGCCGTTCTTACTGACATTGCGTCGAATTGTACGCGGAATCTGGCGTGGCCTCCGCGAACCTGAGTTCCAAGTCTTATTCAGTCTTGCCTTTCTCACTGTCCTATCCGGTACACTTTTTTACACACGGTTCGAGGAGATGCGTTGGTTGGACGCACTTTACTTCAGTGTCATCACCCTGACTACCATCGGATATGGTGATTTTGCCCCTCAGACCGACATCGGAAAAATATTCACAATCGGATATGTATTGACTGGGGTGGGCATCATGGTTGGCTTTATCACAAAAGTGTTTGATCATTTACAAAAAGCACGACTCGATGAATTAGAAGCAAAACAAAAGACGCCACCCTCTGATTCATAAGGATGGCGTCCTTCCGTTTAGGAAACTTTTCGATTTTCAATTTCAAGCTGTTGGTTGAAACGCTTCGTCTCGGCAATGACAACACCCGACAAGAACAAGAGACCAATCAAGTTCGGGATGGCCATTAAGCCGTTGAAGACATCCGATAACGCCCATACCAAGTTCAAGTTCGTCGTCATGGCACCGAGTCCCGCGACGAGTACAAAAGCAATCCGATAGGGAAGAATCGACTTTTGTCCGAACAAGTAATGAATGGAGCGTTCGCCGTAATACGACCAACCGAGCACGGTCGAATAGGCGAACAAAACGAGCCCGATTGTGACAATATAACCGCCGGCTGGTCCGAGGAACAGTTCAAATGTAGCTGAAGTCAATTCGACCCCTTCAAGTCCTGTCCCGATTTGACCACCCATGACGAGTGTCAATCCTGTCACCGAACAGACGACAAGCGTGTCCAAGAAGACTTGAGTCATCGAGACGAGCGCCTGACGACCCGGCATATCTGTTTTCGCTGCCGCTGCTGCGATCGGAGCAGAGCCAAGACCTGCTTCGTTCGAGAAGACACCACGTGCCACCCCGTATCGAATGGCAGCTCCGATGGCCCCTCCACCGATTGCTTCTGCACTGAACGTACTGCTGAAGATGAGTGCGAACGCATCCGGAATCAGCGAGTAATTCATCACCATAATTAAAAGACCGCTACCTAAGTAGAAGGCAATCATGACGGGGACGAAGTAACTGACTACTTTCCCGATGGAACGCACGCCTCCGAGAATGACCGCTCCTGTAAAAATCATAATGAGAATCCCTGATATGTATAGTGGTACGTCAAACGTTGTTTTGAGCGCAAGCGCGACCGAGTTCGTTTGGACCCCGTTTCCAATACCGAACGCCGCAATCGATGCGAATGCAGCAAATGCTACCGCTAACCATCGTTGATTCAACCCTCGTTCTAGATAGTACATCGGTCCACCAGCCATTTGACCGCGCTCATCAGTGACCCGATACTTCACGGCAAGAACTGCCTCTGCGTATTTCGTTGCCATCCCAAAGAAACCGGACACCCACATCCATACGATGGCTCCCGGTCCTCCTAATACGACCGCTGTCGACACCCCGACGATATTACCCGTACCGACGGTCGCCGCCAGAGCAGTCATGAGCGCCTGGAAGTGACTGATGTCCCCTTTAGAGGATTGATCCTGATTTTTCGAAAACGCCAATTTCAACGCATACGGTAATTTGGTGATTTGAATCCCACCTAGACGCACCGTCAAGTAAATGCCTGTCCCCACAAGCAAAATCAAGAGCGGCGGTCCCCATACAAAGTTGGATGCCGTACTCACCCATTCACTAAATGATTGCCCCATACAAAGTATCCCCTTCCCCCGAAAAATAGTGTACACCTCTATTTTTTCAGAATACTTAGAACAATGCAAAAGTATTGTACTAAAACAACTGATTCATTGTTTGTTCTGTACAAAAACAGCGAGACGAACTCAATCGTCTCGCTGTGACTCAGGTTTCTCTCGTTGTAAAGGCGCTTTCCAATCAAATGTATCCGGAACATAATCGAGCCCGCCTGGATGAAACGGCTGGCAGCGAATGAGTCGGCGAGCGGTTAAATAACTGCCTTTGACAGCCCCATGTTTTTCGATTGCTTCGATTCCGTAGTGCGAACAGCTCGGATAAAATCGGCACGTTGGCGGCTTTAATGGTGAAATAAAACGCTGGTAACCTTGAATCCCTTTTACTAGTACACGTTTCACACGATTTCGCCTCACTCTTTTGAATTAGTGCCATCATAGCGCGATTTGAAACGTTTGTCATGTTCGTCGATTCCTATGTCAAATCGTTTTCCATCTCTTTACAAATGAGCAGGATGGGCGATATTCGAGTGTATGTTTGTTATGATAGTCAACATAACTATTGACCGAATCGAAAAGAAGAGGTGACGAATGATGAATCAATTACTAATGGTCGGTGCTGGATCGATGAGTGAGGCGCTCGTTCGCGGGTGGATCGACTCGGGCATCGAACCGACACACATCACAATGACAAACCGAAGTGACCGGGAGCGCTTACTCTTCCTACAAGATGAACTCGGCGTTCAAATTGTTGAGGACGAAAACGTTAACGACTATGACATCGTCGTATTAGCGATGCAACCTGATGGCGTCATCCCGTACGTAGAATCAAAAGAATGGAAGACCCCACTACTCGTCTCAGTCGCTGCACATATCGAACCGAGCCAATTAGAAGAGGCTTCAGGGCTACCAGCTGTTTGCGCCATGCCGAACACGCCTGTCGCCCATCGGAACGGGATGACGGGGCTATGGTTTGGTCCAGAAACAGATGAGGCAGTCCGTGAGAAAGCGACTTCTCTCTTTGAACGGGTCGGTCGAACGGCCGTCACCGATGCGAAAACGATGTCCGCCTTTATGGCCGCTGCAGGGTGCAGTCCTGCCTTTTTCTATGAAATTGTAGGTGCGATGACGCCCGTCCTAACGGATGTCGGTTACGATGAACAGACAGCGCGTCAAATTGTCGCCCAAGCGATGAAAGGCTCCGCTGAGTTACTGTCTCATGAAACACGTGAGACGAATGAACTGATTGCCGATGTGGCCGCTCCAGGCGGACCGACCGACCGTGGTGTCGGCGTGCTTCGTGAACGGAATCTTGCTGACGTGATGGCTTCAGCCTTGCGCGAAAGTGCCAAAGAAGATCATGAGTCGATTGAAGAAGTGTAAACGATACTCGTTTACACTTCTTTTTATGTTCACTCGACCTTACTATTTATTATTTATAACTTTTTATATGATCAATATTTCACTTTCTCTTTCGACATGATAAGATAGCGAATGAGAATCGTTATCAAAAGATGGGGAAGGTTACTTATGAGTCTATTACGACATGTCGCGTTGAATCAAACCGTCATTTTATCTGATTTGACTAAAATTGATGATCGCTTGCGCCGACGAATGATTTCTCTTGGTTTTTACGAGGGATGCTCGGTTCGTGTGAAGCGCAGAGCTATTTTTTCAGGACCGCTCACCATTGAACAAGTGGATCATCAACAAATTATCGCCATCCGAAGATCAGATGCCGAAAAAATCGGAGTGATTGTACCATGAGCCAACGGATCGCATTGATTGGCAATCCAAATACAGGCAAAACTTCATTGTTTAATCGATTAACAGGTTCATTCGCACATGTGGGCAACTGGGCCGGTGTCACAGTCGAACAAAAAATCGGTCAGTTACATGGGAAAGTCGGACAATTAATTGATTTACCCGGTGTCTATGACTTAGACCCGCTCTCGGCAGATGAAGCGATTGTCTCCCGTTTCTTACTGCATGAACCATTTGACGGGATGATCAATATTGTCGATGCTTCACAATTAGAACGTAACTTACAACTTACTTTGCAACTTCTAGAGATGGGACGACCGCTTCAAATCGGTTTAAACATGGTCGACGTCGCAGAAAGTCGTGGAATGCATGTTAATCTCGACAAATTAAAAACGCTCCTCCAAGTAGATGTCTTCCCGATCACCGCACGAACAGGTTATGGTTGTGACGTCTTGCTCTCATCGATTCAAATGGAGAAGCGTCAACCTTTCGAATTAAACTATGGTCCAGAGACCGAAGAAGCGATTACACGCATTCTTCGTTTAACTGGTCTATCGAGAACGGATCGCTGGATTACAATTCAATATTTAGCAGGCAACCGGATTGTCGTCGACCATTTAGAAGCATCATCTCCAGAGATTGTTGCCGTCCGAAAAGAACTGGAAACGGCTATAGGGCGTTTTGCACACGCACACATCACTGAGCGTCGTCGCGATTGGGCGAAACAGATTCGACACCAGGTCATTGAAAATCACAATGCACAGGACGTGACGATGACAGATCGCATCGATGCGGTTGTGACGCATCCTATCTTAGGTTTACCCATCTTCTTCGGGGTACTCTATGCGCTATTCCACGTGACATTTAATTGGGTTGGTGCACCTCTTTCCGATTTATTAGACGGACTATTGTCTGGTCCGATCACATCAGGAACGGTTTGGATGTTAGATGCTGTAGGTGCTTCTCCATTCATTAAAGCACTTCTCGTAGACGGTGTCATCGCAGGTGTCGGTGGCGTATTGGTTTTTGTTCCGCAAATCTTTGTCCTCTTTTTCTTTATCTCATTTTTAGAGGACTCCGGATATATGGCGCGAGTCGCCATCGTGATGGATCGTTTCATGCAACTCGTCGGATTGAATGGAAAAAGCTTTATCCCGATGATTATCGGATTCGGATGTAACGTTCCTGGAATCATGGCCGCTCGAACGGTCGAAGAGGAGCGCGAACGTCTAGTCACCATCTTCATCTCACCATTCATGTCATGTTCGGCCCGGCTTCCGATTTACGCTGTGTTTGCGGCGAGTTTCTTCTCTACTCATCAAGCACTCGTTGTCCTCTCGCTCTATATGTTGGGAATTTTCCTTGCCTTGATTGCCGCGAAAATCTTTACGAAGGCATTGGCCTCTGAAGATCAGACGAGCTTATTCATCGTCGAACAACCTCCATACCGCGTTCCCCAAGGACTTACCTTATGGCGTAGCACTTGGCAAAAAGCTAAAGGATTCGTTCGAAAAGCCGGTACATTTATTTTTGGTGGCTCTGTGTTCATCTGGCTACTCGCCTATTCAGGTCCAAGCGGCTTTGATGTACCGATGAATGACAGTTTCTTGGCGATGATTGGTGGTATGATTGCCACATTACTCGTCCCACTCGGATTCGGTACTTGGCAAGCCGGTGCCTCGCTCATCACCGGATTCTTAGCAAAAGAAGTGGTCGTGTCTACGATGGCAATCATCTATGCGGTCGGCGAATCAGATTTATCGGAGTCGCTATTACCAATCTTCACCCCACTCAGCGCGTATAGCTTCATGGCCTTCGTTTTACTTTATGTCCCTTGTTTGGCGACAGTCGCTGTCATCCGGCGAGAAGTGGGTAGTGCCAAGTTGACATGGTTCGCCAGTTTATACGGTTTAGGTGTCGCTTATGTGGTGTCTCTTGTCATTTATCAAGTCGGTCGCTTATTCGGAGTTGCGTAAGGAGGAATACCATGTCATTCTTTGACCTACTCATCGGATTCATTGTTTTTGGATATGCCGCATTTTCTCTTTACCGCTACACACGTAAAGCAAAAGGCGGGAAATGTGCAACATGTGAAATTGAACCTACCTGCACAGCGGCGTGCGATGCAGCCGATTGGGATAAAATCATTGCGGAAGCTCTACGAAAAGAGCCTTCCACAATGAATGCAACCACGAAAAAAGACTGAATCGAATTCAGTCTTTTTTCTTTACAGCATATGTATAACCGTGACAATCATCGCGACCACTAAAATCCCCGGTAATAAATTGGCCACACGAATTTTTGTGATTCCAACCAAGTTCAGACCAATCGCCACAATCATGACCCCACCGGTCGCGGTCATCTCTAAAATAAAACTGTCCATGAGCGATTCCGGTATGAATTTCATGATTTGAATGGCGAGTAATGCGATTCCGCCCTGATACAGTAACACTGGAACTGCTGAAAACATGACCCCAATCCCAAGTGTCGAACTTAACACGAGGGCCGTAAAACCATCAATCAACCCTTTCGTGTACAACACGTCATGATCACCACGCAACCCGCTATCGAGCGCCCCGATAATGGCCATCGCCCCGATCACGAAAATGAGTGTGGCCGTTACGAATCCTTCCGCTACACTCGATTGACTTCCAAGTCGCCGTTCAAGTCGATAACCGACTTCATTTAATAATTCATCTAACTTCCACCACTCCCCGAGCGCTGACCCGACGACGAGACTTCCGATGACAATCAAGAAGTTCTCACTCTTCATCCCCATTTGAATCCCAAGCAAGATGACCGCAAGCCCGATTGCCGCAGTCACCGTCTCCTTCATACGCTCCGGAATGCGGTGAAATAAGAGACCTAGCAATGCCCCGATGACAATCAATGCGGCATTGACGAGTGTACCCGTTAGCACCATGTTGCATTCCCCGTTTCATTATGTATTGAAAGGAATATACCAATTGCTTTCGTGCCATGTCAATATACAAAAAAAGAGCCACTTCTCGCAAGAAGTGGCTTCGCGGAAACCCATGTTCCGGTGGGTTTCTCGAGGGTTTGGCACCCAAGTGATTCTGACTGGGCTCGAACCAGCGACCTCTACCCTGTCAAGGTAGCGCTCTCCCAGCTGAGCTACAGAATCAGGTCGTGTCCTCTCTTAAGGACACTATTAATATATCAAGAAACTATTGAGTTGGCAACAACTTTTTTTATTTTTTTAGAGACTTTTTATCGTGTCATTTGTTGACGGTCGATATGTCGACATAACCGCTCCAAGTCACCCGCATAAACGGAGACGAGCATATCCTTGTACAGTGTATCTCGATCCCAGTGAAGACCATTCGCTTTGGCGACACGTTGAGATGGAACGTTGTCCGGATGAATCAGAGAAATAATCTCCTTCTCGCCCTCTGAAAAAGCATGCTGCATCAGACGCGCGGCGGCTTCTCGACCATATCCCATGTGCCAATGCTTCGGTGACAACCAATATCCGACTTCCAACTCGATTTTGCCGTCCAATTCATGCAATAGCGTACCTGCGTGACCAATCGGTTCATCACTTTCAAATGTCATGAGCTTCAGGAGACCCGTTTGGCGTCCTGTCTCATAGCGGGCCAATTGACGTTCAAACCATTCAATCGTCTGTTCGTCTGTATACGGTCTCCCATCCGGACTGATGAAGCGCATCACCCGTGGATCTTGGAGAAGCGATTTGACAAAATAGAAATCAGAAAGCGTATACGGTTCAAACCGCAAACGTTCGGATTGCAACTCGACAAGATGCATCGTTTTCCGCCCCCTTTTTTTCATCACATAATCTGAAGTAATAAATTCCCGTTTTCAGCACATTTCAATCCTTTACGAGACAATTTTTAAACCGATTACACTACTAATAATCATCAACAAAAAGAAGATACGCCAACGATTTTTCGATTCGTTCAAATAGAGCATCCCTAAAATGACACCGCCGGCCGCGCCGATGCCTACCCAGATGGAATAGGCAAGACTAAGAGGAATGACCTCAAGTGATTTTGATAACCAATAGAAGCTGAGCGCAAACGATAAAATTGATGCAATCGACCACTTTAAAATCTGGTATCCTTTCGATTTCCCCATAAAGAAAACGGCTGTCATTTCAGCAATTCCCGCTCCAATCAGATAAACCCAACTCATGCTTCTTCCCCTCCTGTCACTTGCTTCAATCCGATGATGCCGATAATCAACGTCGCCACAAGTATTAGTTTCCATCCACTAAGCCCCTCGTCAAACAAGAAGGCGCCAACTATGACTGTGCCGACCGCACCGATTCCTGTAAAAACAGCGTACCCCGTACCGGCAGGCAGCGTCCGAAACGCTTTCGCCAATAATCCGAAACTGAGAATCAATAACACGATTGTCCACAATGTCGGACCTAGAATCGTGAAGCCTTCAGACAACTTCATCGTGGTCGCCCAGACGATTTCGAGTAGTCCTGCAAACAGGAGGGAGATCCATGCACTCTTCTCTTTACTCATCCCAACCCACTCCTTTCTTGAAAATTCGAAACGCAGCTTGTTGTCTCATATTCCGATCCTCTTCAAATGTGAATAACGATAGTAAGGCGCCATCTAAAAAGCAATAGTAGGCAGCATATAGTTCATCGAGCGATTGTACCGGTAAATCGCCACATTCCATCGCCAGTCGAAATTGCTCTTTCTCAAATCGTTTTAACTTGGTTTCGACCGTACCGATGACTTCCTCGATATACTCTCGAAACTCCGGAGGAGGTACTAGTAACATTCGTTTCGTCAACATCCAAGTCTCATGATCACTAAAGAATGACGTGAGTGTGTTGACAATCGAATCGATTCGTTCTAAAGGTGGTCGTCCAGCCGTATCGTCACAAGTTGTCTGCCATACTTCTTCGTAACGATTCGCCATATCTGACACGACTTGTTTGAACAGTTGTTCCTTCCCATCGATATGGGCATATAAAGAAGCCTTGCGAATCCCTACATCTTCCGCTACTGCCGCTAGTGACAACCCTTCGTAACCATCCCGTGCGAAGCGTGTTCGAGCAGACTGCATGATTTTATCTTTTGTATTCACGTCATTCACTCTCCTTGCCTTATACATTACCTAACGAACGGTAGGTAGTCAAGTCAGGTGATTGTATTTTGGTTCATGATTCTCCACAATACAAGTAGAAAGAGGTGACGAAAGATGATTGAACAATTGAACGTGTCGATTCCGACGGAGAAGGTACGTGGTCAAAAGCGGATTGTCCGCGTATTTCGACCAGACTGGGTCGACGTCAGCACCCCGCTTCCCGTCCTGTATATGCATGATGGACAAAATGTGTTTTCTGGAAACACTGCTACATATGGAGAAGGTTGGGAAATCGATCGTTGCATCGACCTGCTACGACTCCCGCTCATGGTCGTCGCCATCGCGAGCGCCCCGAACTGGCTGGACCGTTATGATGAGTATTCATATGAGGAAGATGAGATGCTGTATCGACGGATCGGACCCGAATTGGCAAGAACTCGTCCAACACTCGGTGGCCAAGGCCGTATGTATACAGATTGGCTCATGAACGAATTAAAACCACGAATTGACAGCGAGTACGCTACTGACCCAGAAGATGTCGGGGTCATGGGGAGCTCGATGGGAGGTGTCATCTCTCTATACATGATGGCGACCTATCCTTCTATTCGACGAGTTGGTTCCCTCTCCACTGCGGCATGGGCCAATCTTGATCCATTGATCCGAGAAATGAAACATGCTGAGTTCGCCGGTAAACTATATATGGACATTGGCACAAATGAAGAGAGCGGGCCTATCACTCCAAGCGACTACCTATTCACGAATGCGAAACTGATTGACGTCATCGCGCAGAAAGGAATCGCCTTCCGATATGAGGTCGAACCAAATGCGATTCACAACGAATCGGCCTGGCGTCGCCGCTTGCCTCACGCACTGCGCTATCTATACGATTGCACGTAAAAAGAGCGAATTCCGTAACTTTCGGAATTCGCTCTTTTGTTTAGATGACCCAGTTCCCGTCACGCATGATTGCTTCACGCGTCCCGTCTTCCCGTTCACCATCGATATTCATTTCGGCTGACCCGATCATGAAGTCAACGTGTGTCATCGAGTCGTTCGCCCCGTTCGCCGCGAGCTCTTCTTGTGACATCGAAGGACCCCCTTCGAGACATGTCGAGTACGCACGTCCGAGCGCCAAGTGACACGATGCATTCTCATCAAACAACGTGTTATAGAAGAGAAGACCAGAGTTCGAGATTGGAGAATCATCCGGAACGAGCGCTACTTCACCGATACGACGCGCACCCTCATCCATATTCAACAATTCATCAAGAGCCGCTTGCCCTTTTTTCGCCTCCGCTTTGACGACTTTCCCACCTTCAAACCAAAGAGTGAACTCATCAATCAAGTTCCCGCTGTAGCTGAGTGGTTTTGTACTCGATACGTGACCTTCCACAGAATCTTTATCTGCGAGCGTGAAGACCTCTTCCGTAGGCATGTTTGCGATAAAGTCGATGCCATCGACGTTCGGGCCGCCACCGCCAAGGAAGACGTGTTTTTTCGGAAGTCCGATCGTCAGTTCCGTACCTGGCGCTTTGTAATGAAGCTTCGCATATTTCTTCTCTGTCAACAGCTTCGCACGGCTACGGAGTGATTGATCGTGTGTATCCCATGCCGCGACGACATCTTCTTGATCCATCCGCGTTGCTGCGAAGATGGCTTGCCATAATGCTGCAACCGCATCATCACGTCCCGGGAATACTTTTTGTGCCCACGCTTCTGACGCACCTGCGACGATTGACCAGCTCACATTGTCGCTCATCACATATTGACGCCACTTCGCAAGCGCTTGTCCTGCTGCACGGTTTGCATCCGAAATGCGTGACGATTCCACACCATTCAATGCATCCGGGTCATCACTGACGATTGACAAGAATGCCGTCTTCTCTTCAGCCAATTGCTCAAAACGAGCCTTCAACCAATCTGGAAACTCTTTGAACGAATCCGCTGGTGCATTGAAATAACGGATCTTCCCTGTTTCTTCGTCGCTCCAGTTGACGAACACTTGCTTCGCTCCGGCCGCATAAGCAGCCTTCACCACGTGACGGACGAGTGGTGCCTGACTGATGTCAGCACGTACTTCTAATTGTTGACCAGGTTGAATGTTCACACCTTTTTTCACAGCTAATTCTGCATAGCGTGCGAAATCTGCCTCTGTCGGCATCGAAATCTTAGACATATGTATCGTTCCTCCTTTTCAGTTATCTTTATTTTCTTAAATTTCAGGAAAAGTTGCAACCAATGCGCAAAAACGGGCATATTAGTAGATGAAGAAAGAAGGAGGAATCCAAATGGCAGATTGGAAAACAACATACACACATTTTTTAAAACAAGCGAAAGAAGACATCCGCGACCGAGAACAATTGGGCGACTTGCTCGTTCAAGGTGAACGCGCACTCGCAAAAGTCACAGTCGATGTGGCATCCAATGAAATCAGTAACATCGAGCGTGAAGAAGAACTGACACTTTACTTCCAGATGAAACAAATGCTGAATATGTTACGCGCGCTTTACAATGAACAATTTGAGATGCAACCCGATAAACAAGAGGAACTTGTTGCGGCCATCCTATACTTCGTCTCCCCATTCGATGCGATTCCAGACGATGTCCCACTCGGACTTTTTGATGATGCTCAAGTCATCGATTACGTACATGAGCAATTAGCGAGTGATATCGATCGATTCCATAATGACATGTGAGACTTGAAATGACGTAAAAGTAGCAGTACGCTTGCAGAAGACTTACAAAAAGGAGGCGTCAGGCCTAGCCATTATCTATGTATGCAAAATCTCGAAAACGGGTTGCCCTTGAAACGGTACTGTTCATCATTGCCGGGACAATCCTTCAGTCTGTCTTTGTCAGCTTACTGCTCAAACCAAATGAAATCGGTTCTGGGGGAATCGTCGGAATCACGTTGATTACGAATGAACTGTTTGGAACTCCCATCGGTTTGACACAGCTCGTGCTTAATATCCCACTCTTTTTATTGGGACTAAAATATTTGGGACGTCGATTTATCTTGATGACAGGAATTGTCGTCGTACTTTCCTCTATCCTCATCGATAGTTTGCCAGTCTTGATTCCCCCGACCCCACTCGATGATCCGCTCGTCGCTTCGGTGTTCAGCGGAATCGTTTCAGGGCTTGGACTCGCACTTCTCCTCTTTGCAGGAGCTTCCACCGGTGGACTCGACATTCTAGGGAAAGTCATCTATATGAATAATCGAAACTTGTCGTTGCCTAAAATCTTTCTGACACAAGACATCATCGTCTATGTGTTGGTCTTCATCGTCTTTGACATCAAAGCTGTCATGTACGCGCTTGTGTTAAGCTTCGTCAGATCCCGTACGTTGCTTACGATTCATAAATTCTTCGCTGCCCAAAAGCAATGCTTCATCATTTGTCAAAAAGCAGACGAAATCAATTTGGTCATCAAGCAGAATTTGAAACGGGGCGTCACCATCATGGATGCGACAGGCGGATATTCGAACGATTCGAAAAAAATGCTGTACGTCGTCGTCCAGAACAATGAAATCCCCCGCCTTCGTCAAATCGTGTCTGAAATCGATTCTGAGGCGTTTGTCACTGTGTCTGAAATCGATTCAGTCGTCGGAAACTTTAAAGAACACTCCTATACACTGTAAATCTAAAATTTTCGACAACAATATAGATTGTTGTCGATTTTTTTGTGTAATCTTCGTTCTCCTGTTCCGATAATAAATAAGAGCCCCATACATATAAAGAAGGAGGTGCATGAGTTGTCTGTTTACTCGTTGCGCCAATACGTTCCGGCGATTCTCATCGGAACTTTTTCTACCGGACTTTTATTTTTATTTTTGACCCCGCACGACTTACTACAGATCACGTTGTTCATCTATTATCTCGTCATATCAGGGGCAGCGATTGGCTTTAGCGGAGTAGCTATCTTTAAACATAGAGGTATGCGGCGTTTTATCCATATTTTGATTAGTGCAGGAAATGTATGCTTCACGCTGTACTTACTGATGCACTATCATTCAATCAACGACAATATGCAGTCCTTGTTGTTCCTCCAAAATTTCTTTTATTTAATCATGGCTTTAATCGTCATCACGCAATCGATTGAGTTTCGTACTTTGAAACTACGCACGTTCGATTTATTCGCCCTGTTCAGTTTCCTTTTGATTGGTGGTCTTCATATTTGGTTCTTTTCAACGCAAGACGTCTCACTCGTGTCACAGTTGAGCGGATTCGAAGAGCAAATGTTACTCATTAGCCTCTATATGATGCTCGCATTCCTCTACTTAAATCGAGTCGTCTCAGCCGGTCAACAGTTCCGGATTTTATTGCTCGTCGGAATTCTTGGATTCACGATTGCTTCGATTGCAAACACGTTGGTTGTCTTTTCCGGAATTACACATGAATTGATTCATCTGTTGCAAGTCAGTAGTATATTGACCATCTCGATTAGCTACTGGGTCGATGATGTATCGGAAGATGCACTTGCCTACGATTCCATTGTCGATTATGTGCTGTATAGTGTGGTCGTCATGATGTTTTTACTCGCTTCCGATCGCCTTCTTGGAACATCCGTAATGGACTCGATGATCGCAAATGCTGTTCTCTTGTTGCTCATTCGTCAGTTTGTCGTCTCCAAACAGAACGCACTCATCAGTCATCGTTTGCATTCCGTCAACACAGATTTGGAAGTTGCCGTGTCGACCAAGGCACATGAATTAGAAATCCGTGAACAGCAATACCGTTCGCTTTTTGCCTACCATTCAGAACCGATTTTCTTATTCGACTTGCATGGCGAAGTGTTATCTGTCAACGAGGCCGGCAGCTCTATCTTAGGACTGACAACCGAAACACTACTCGGCTCGAACATCTTAGACATCATTGAATCGAAAGACCGTGCACCTTATACCATCATTCTTCAAGAGTTGACGAACGGTCGTCCCCGAACAATCGATGTGCGTGTGATGACCGACGAAGGGGAAACACGCGTCTGGCAATTGGTCAACGTCCCAATGATCATCGAGGGAGAAGTCGAGGGCATCTACGCTATCGCTAAAGACATCACCCAGATGATCGAGCAACAAGAACAAATTCTGTATCAAGCTAAATTCGATAGTTTGACCGGTCTTCATAACCGCTACGCACTTCAAGAGCAAATCGAACGCTTGATCGAGGAAGGGCGTACGTTCACATTGATGTTTTCCGATTTGGATGGATTTAAAGAAATCAATGATCAATTCGGTCATCATATGGGTGACCAGTTATTACAACATATCGGAAAACGGCTGCGGACTGCACTCTTGCCGAACGAATATGCCGGGCGACTCGGGGGCGATGAGTTTATCGTCGTCGCGGAACATGGAGACGATGAGATGTTGACGGAACGATTGCGGCGGCTTGTCTATCGTCCCCCGTATTATATGGCCGGGACACTCGTCGAAGTCCATGCCTCGATCGGGATTGTCCGCTTCCCGGAGCATGGGAAAAAATTAAAGCACTTGCTCTCGAATGCCGATTTGGCGATGTATCGCGCGAAAGACAAAGGTCGTGACGAAACCGTCATGTTCGAACCAGAGTTACGGGAGGACAAAGAAGAGCGGAAAGTGTTGATGGAAGGGCTTGAAACCGCACTTGAAAAAGGCGAGATTTCCCTTTTCCTTCAGCCTCAAGTGGATGCCTCGACGAAAGCAATCATCGGAGCAGAGGCGCTCATGCGCTGGCAACATAACGGTGCGTTCATTCCACCAAGCCAGTTCATTCCGATTGCTGAAGAAACGGGACATATTCAGGATTTAGGTCGTTGGATGATTCATGAGACATTCCAATTGATTCACGTATTTGAACAAGGCGACATCCATTTACCGAAACTATCGGTCAACTTATCCGTCCGTCAGTTGTTTGATGAACACTTGATCGATTACTTGAAAACATTGTTCGAGCGGTTCCCGATTGAACCGTCACGCCTTAATTTTGAGTTGACAGAAACCGTGGCCGCACATCATTCGGATCGTGTATTAAATCGCATTTTAGAGTTAAAAGCACTCGGCATCAAGCTGTCTATCGATGATTTCGGGACAGGGTACAGTTCACTCGCATACCTCGTCCGTTATCCAATCGATGAACTGAAAATTCCTCGTGAGTTCACGATGCAGCTTGAAGAGAATCGCGAATATCAAATGGTCACGACGACCATTGTCGCCATGGCACGCCAACTCGGTATGGCACTCGTTGCCGAAGGCGTCGAAACCGAGTACCAGGAGACGTTCCTTCGTAAAATCGGTTGTGACTCCATGCAAGGATATCGCTATGCGAAACCGATGCCGCTCGATGAATTTGTCATTTACTACATGAAACACACAACGCCTTGAACCGGTTATTCGGTTCAAGGCGTTTTTTCATCTCATCTCGTACACTTTGACTTCTCCCGGTTTCAAATCGACCACGAGATTCCAATTGTCATCAAACAAATGCTCCGCATACGGCCACGAATCAGGTGAATAGACCATCTCCGCAAAACGACTCGCATTCCAATTTCGACGTCTCACCCCATCAAGCGTGACAACTCCTCGTAGCGCATCTACCATGTTCGTATTCGCTACGATGAGCAACGTATCATTCGTTTCCGGTCGTAACCAAGCGAATCCAATGAACGGGGCGAACGGTTCATTTAAAACGAGCGGTTCAAAGTGATTCGGATCCACGAGCACATCTAACCATCGACGTCGAATTTCAGCCACTTGATGCATCACTTCAATCATTTCATCCCGTTCTGGATGATCCCAATGAAACTGATACGCATCAAAAAACGCAAGCTTGCCAAAATAAGGATCCGTCGGGAAGAGTTGATACGCCTCTTCCGGTCGACAATCGAGTCCAGTGTTCATCGGTTGTGTCTCATACAATTCGAGCCCCGAGTTCGTCATCGGAACCCCATTAGGCATAAATCCGTTCAACACCGTCAACAAACGGCTTGCTTTTCGTCCGCCTTCCCGTGTCGCGAGTCGTCGCGTATCTGCCGTTTCACCTGCTGCAAATACCGGAAGAGGTAAAAAGCGTGAATCGTATAAGAATTGATGGGTTTCATGCGTGTTGAATCGCGGTTCTTTATAAAAACCATATCCGATAATCATATTATAGCCAGCGTCCTTCGCCGCCCAGGCTCCGGACTCGATGAGTTCTTCAGCGATAAAGCTGAAATTCGAATCGATGGCACGCGGTTGTTCCAAAATTCGTTGTGCTAAATCGACCGGAAGGGCATGACCCATATCAATACGCGCTCCATCTATACCGTATTCCCGTTGATAGTGAGGAATGATATCAGCGAGCATCTCCCAAACAGGTTCATTGATCTCATTTCCTCGGAATTGATTGGATTTGATCGAGTCAAACAGGATATAAGGTGCAATGTTCGCATCGTTCACATAAGGTGCCGCTGCAAGCGGATGGTCTAAGAAAAGTCGGAAATAGGTTACGTCTGACCATGGTGGTTGCGGGTCATTGATACAATCCGAGAAAGCAGGTGCAGTTGTCAATCCGAACTCTCGTTCAATCATCGCCAATACGTTTTCTTCTGGATGCTCGAGCAACGTGTTACGTACACGATCCCATTTCTCCGCATCAATCAAATTCGGTGCCATGGAGAACCGTCGCAAGTGTTGCCATACGTCTTCTGAGTTATACACCATCGGCAAGAAAGCAAATTCCGGTTTGACGTTCTCCCCAATGCCCGGAACATATGGCGGATGATAGTAATCGACTTCCGTCAAGGGAATCCAGTAAAACCATTCCGGGTTTTCTAAGATGAGACGGTTATCTCGGGCACACGTCCGCGGGATGACATCGATGACGACACGAATCCCTACCATGTGACAGGCCTCCACGAATGCGGCAAATTCTTCTTCGACCGTCATCTCGTCACCAGTTAACGTTTCCTTTAACTCTTCATCAATTGCGAAAAAGTCTTGAACGGCATAAGGAGAACCGAATTCACCCTTCTTGTTTTTATGGCTGTGTTGCGAAATCGGCAAGAGGAATAATGTATCGATCCCCATATAGAGAAGATGTGGAATCAATGCAAGCGTTTTCACAAAAGTGCCTGTGTCTTTCATTCCCACTGAATTCTCCCTTTCAACGTAACCCGACCCGTCATGGTCCCATGAGGTCGATGTACGAACTTGCATGGAGTAGACCGATGCCCGTTTGATCCAATCCCCCCCGGTTTGTAAATGTCCGTCTGCAAGCGCAATGGAAGTACGATAGTCGCGACTTTCATGTGCATACGGGAAAATCGTTTTTTCAATCGTTTCCAACAAAAAATCATATGGATTGACACGTTCCACCCCATCTCGAACCGGCTCGGAATGGAAACGCATGCGATTCCAAAGACTCGGAATCTCATAGGTAAGATTGGTTCGCTTGTTTCGTAAAACCTGGCACAGCTTGTGTAACGTCGAGTTCTCTGACATATTGACTCTCCTTATGCATCTAATTGTCTTCTCTCATCAAGAGACACTACTCTTAATGATTATACATTTCCCCGTTTTTTCCTTTTTCAAAAAAATATTTTCTGTCGTTTTTTACAAAATCATGTACGATGTAGAAGAAAGGAGGGTCACGATGTCACAACGAAAGTGGATTTTATTATGGATCAGTTTATCAATCTTATCTATTTCGATTATTTTTATTTTTATTTTTCAATTGAAAGAAACAAATGAGCGTCTCGAAACCATTCAAGGCGAACAACTCGACTCCTATGAATCGATTGAAGACGTGATGTATTATAACGTCGAACGGGCAAATGCCATTCGTGGATTACTCGCATATGAAGACCGACACTTTTTAGAGATGTACTATAGCATGTCTCGACAAGCCAAAGACCTTAAACAATCCATCATCGATGACCCGGACACACCGAGCTCTGTCCTCGATTTACTCGAACGAGATGCCATTTGGGAAAAGGAAGCCGACCGCGTTCTCGTCATCTATGAAGAAGGCGACTTAGTGAAAGCGACGGCTGTCGCAGAAACGATGACAGAACTTCGGCAAACGATTTTAGAAGATTTACGGTCTCTCAAACAAATGCAATACAAAGACATTCATAAAGAGTTGATTGCGGCAGAGAATCAAGTATCTTTCTTGACACAAGTCCTTTTCACCATCACTTTTTTACTTCTTGCTATTATTGTCATCCTCACCTTTATGTTGTTGCGCATTAAAACGCATCACGACAGAATCGAATAAAAAAAGAAGTGTCTCAGGTACAAAACCGAGACACTTCTTTCATGATGTCATACGAAGTAACCGCGTCGCGTTCGCGATGGCAAGAAGCGCCACTCCCACGTCCGCAAATACCGCTTCCCACATCGTTGCGATGCCGAACAATCCTAAAAGCATGACAAGTGCTTTGATTCCAAAGGCAAAGAAAATATTTTGCCAGACGACGCGCTTCGTTCGTTTGCCTAGCTCAATGGCCCGAATGACATCCGTTGGCGCATCATGCATCAATACCACGTCCGCCGCCGTGACTGCTGTATCGCTTCCGACGCCACCCATGACGAGACCGACGTCTGCCCGGGCCAAAGCCGCCGCATCATTCATACCATCCCCGACAAAAGCAACTTTACGCGTTCCGAGCATCCGTTCGATTGCCTCCACTTTCTCGTGCGGCAGCAACTCCCCTCGTACTTCATCCAATCCGAGTTGCTTGCCAATTTTTGTAGCGACTTCTCGACGATCTCCAGATAGCATGACCGTCTGGATTCCGATTCGTTTCAATTGTTCGATTGCAGCCATCGCATCCGGCTTTACCGTATCCATCAGTTCGATTCGTCCAAGCCAACGATTATTCTTCATCACATGTACATTCGTCCCGATTGACGAATCTGCAATCACTTGACCTAACCGTTCCATGTAACGGGCACTCCCTACATACACCTCGTCGTCACCATCTCGTGCACGCAGACCATATCCCGGCTCCTCTTGAATCGAATCAAACGATTGAACCTCCCCAGCACGACGGACGATTGCTTGCGCAAGAGGATGATTGGATGCTTGTTCGACACGGGCAGCTAACCGTAACAGTTCATCGCTAGTGATGCCGTCTGTCGTCACGATATCGGTCACTTCAAATCGCCCGGTCGTCAATGTCCCTGTTTTGTCGAAGACCACTGTATCCACTTCAGTCAACGTGTCAAGGAACTCGCCACCTTTTACAAGAATCCCTTGTTTCGATCCAGAACCGATCCCCCCGAAATAACCTAACGGGATAGAAATCACAAGTGCACACGGGCAACTGATGACGAGAAAAATCAAGGCCCGGTAAATCCATTCATTTAAGTCCCCGACAAACAAGGGTGGAATGAATGCGACAAGTGTAGCCATGACTACCACGATCGGCGTGTAGACTTTTGCCAATCGTGTGATCATTTGTTCCGTTTTTGCTTTCTTTCCATTCGCCTCTTCGACGAGAGCAATCATTTTTTGAAGGCTCGACTCAGCCGCGAGTTTCGTCGTTTCAACGACGAGGCGCCCCTCGATATTGACCATACCTGCCAACACTTCCTCGCCCGCGCTCACTTGCCTTGGAACGGATTCACCTGTCATAGACGATGTATTTAGGGAACTCGCCCCACTCACGACGAATCCGTCCATCGGGACTAGTTCTCCTGAACGAATGACGAGATGTGACCCAACCGACACGTCTTCCGGCAATCGTTCCATTTCCTGACCCGCCTCGAGTACACGCGCCCGGGTCGGTTTCATATTCAACAAGGACTGAATCGATTTTCGGGAGGCGCGTACCGCCCGTCCTTGCACGTATTCACCGAGCTGATAAAACAGCATGACTGCTACCGCTTCCGGGTATTCTGAAATGGCGAATGCCCCGATTGTCGCAATGGTCATTAAAAATTTCTCGTCAAACCATTCCCGGTTCCATACGTTCCGGACCGCACCGTATACGACGTCGTAGCCAGCAAGTGAATATGCCGCAATGAATCCTAAAGTCGAATCTGTCCAAATGGCCATCGAAAAAATAAGAGCGGCTGTGAGAAATCTCCAAAGCGTCCAATCTCGTCCTTCGGTTTGATCATCATCTTGTTTTACAAACTTCGCTCCCGGTTCAATCCGCCCCATCGTCTGCTCAATTGACTGAAGCATCTTGTCACGGTTCGACGGGTCCACCCATTCAATCACCATACGACTCGTCGCAAAATCAATTTGACAAGATGCGACTTCTTCACGTTTCGATACATCTCGCTCAATCTTAGCTGCACAATTCGTACAGGTAATACCGGACACAGAAAGTACGTCTCGATTTCTCATCATATCCCCCTAACATTCAAACGTTCATTTGAATATATCGTAACGTGAATTTTAATCGAAGACAAGTACCAAAAAAATGACCGCCCCTCGAATGGGGACGGTCATTGAACTTAAACGTCTTTTTGTTCTTCACTGTGTGTCAATGCAATTTCAACGAGCTGTCTCACATGCTCATCATCCAATGAATAATAAACGACTTTCCCTTCTTTACGATACTTTACCAACCCTTGTTCGAGTAATGTCCGTAAATGGTGAGATGCGGTCGCGTTAGAGTGACCGATAACGGCCGCCACATCGCATACACATAGTTCATGTTCGAGCGTCAACACATACAGCACTTTTAGACGGGTCGGATCAGCGAACGCTTTAAACAAACGACTGACTCGAGGCGCATCTAATTGCGCCAAGGCGGTTTGTAGCGTTGGAACGTCCTCTGATTGAATTCCAATCGTTTCACACTGTGGCACTTTCATTTTTTTCACCTCGTCTTTTGATGTGTATAGTGTAGCAAAAAATCCTGAATATATCTGTTATATATTATGGTTGACTTAATGTCATCTGTTATAATACAATCATGACAACAACCAATACTGTGACACATCTACGAAGGAGGCATTTTCATATGAATGAATGGGCGAGCCGACTCGAATCATCTGTCGAGTTTTATCAAAAACTACCGGACAAAACGTGCCAGGAATGCGGGAAGCATATGGATGAACAGTGCGAATCATACGAAACGACTTGTGCTTCATGTACCGAGAAGCTTCAACTTGCAGAATAAAACAACGCCCCTTCGAGATGGAAGGGGCGTTGTTTTAGATTGACCAGCCGATATAAGCAGCCAGTATTCCAAACAGATATGTCGCAAGGAGATAAAGTCCGAATCGAATCCAGTCTTTTGTCGCAAACCGCATCAATTCAAGTTTCAAAGTCGAAAACGTCGTAAACGACCCTAAAAATCCAATCCCTAAAAAGAGAAGGAGCGACGGATGGCTCGTGTGGGCATATAAATACCCAAGAGCAAACGAACCCGACACATTGACGAATAATGTTGCAAATGGAAAGGTGGAATCAGACCACCGTTTCATCAGTTGACCGATAGCAAAACGACACATCGCACCAAAAAAGGCACCTGTCGCAATCCACATGATTGTCACTCTATTTCACCTCACCTTTTCGTCTCACGCCGACACGATAACCAAGCCATGAGCTCCCGAGTCCAAGCGTGATACTCAAAAAGACGTATAGAAGCGCCAACCCTATCCGACTTTCGTCTAATAATCGAATCGTTTCAACGCTAAACGTGGAGAATGTAGTGAAGGAACCAATCATTCCAGTCCCCACAATCGTGACGAATTGAGGAGAAAGTTTACCCGTTCGAAGAAACATGTGAGTCAACCACCCTAACAAAAAACTACCGCTGAGATTGATGAGCAATGTCGAAACCGGGAATGCGCTCGGTCCAATCGAATCGATCATCATACCAAGGCCATAGCGTGCCAAAGCACCGACCGCCCCTGCCAATCCGACATATATGTAAATCATCCAACTCCTCCTCCACGAAAAAGACACCTGCTAGGCAGGTGTCGATTGAACTGACTTCATTATACCAAGCTGACGCTTCTTACGAAATAGCTGCGGGAGCCAATACGGCTTCGATTGCTTCGAATGCTTGGTCGAGTTCTTCTTTCGTGATCACAAGCGGTGGTGCCAATCGAATCACGGTTTCATGTGTTTCTTTACAGAGAAGTCCCCGCTCTTTTAGCGCCTCACAATAAGGACGAGCCGACTCCGTCAACTCAATGCCGATAAAGAGTCCACGTCCGCGAACGTCACGAATCATCGGATTGTCGATCGACTTCAAGCGATCCATGAAGTACGTCCCGAGTTCTAGCGAACGTTCCGGTAGGTTTTCTTCTTCTAACACTTCAAGAGCCGCGACGGAGACAGCCGAAGCAAGCGGGTTTCCACCAAACGTCGACCCGTGCGAGCCTGGGTTGAAGACCGAAAGAATCTCCTGATCAGCTGCAACACATGAGATTGGGAAGACTCCGCCTCCGAGTGCTTTTCCGAGAATATACATATCCGGTGTGACGTCTTCCCACTCGATGGCAAACCACTTTCCAGAACGACCAAGTCCAGACTGAATTTCATCTGCGACGAAGAGGACATTATGTTCTTTACAGAGCTCAGATGCCCGCTTCAAATAACCAGCCGGCGGAATGATGATTCCAGCTTCCCCTTGAATCGGTTCAACGATGAACGCAGCTGTATTCTCTGTGATCGCCGCTTCGAACGCGTCGATATCACCGTATGGCACAACTTTGAACCCTGGCAATAATGGTCCGAATCCACGCTGATATTCCGCTTCTGTCGACATCGACACAGCAGCCATAGTCCGTCCATGGAAGTTTCCTGAGCAGACGATGATTTCCGCTTGTCCCGGAATGCCCTTCACGTCATATGCCCAACGACGTGCTGTCTTCACGGCCGTCTCGACCGCTTCTGCACCCGTGTTCATCGGTAACACCATCTGTTTCTTTGTAAGCGTTACCACTTTGTCGTAAAAACGTCCGAGTTGATCGTTATAAAAGGCGCGCGACGTCAACGTGATCTTATCCGCTTGATCTTTAAGCGCTTGGATGATCTTCGGATGACAGTGTCCCTGATTGACAGCAGAGTATGCACTTAACATATCCATGTAGCGATTCCCCTCAGGATCGGTTACCCAAATCCCTTTCGCCTCCGAAATGACAATCGGTAGTGGATGATAGTTATGTGCCCCGAACTTCTCTGTCAATTCAATCACATCATGTGTTTTTGACATATTGTTTCCCCCTTATTCAAAACTATCTTACTCTTTCAGTATATGACGTCCCTCTTTCTTTTGACAATGACGAACTTAAGCATTCCTTGAATTGGCAAAATCAGGTACACTGACATTAGAATATGCATTTAGCATGACAGATTGGAGGAAATGATGTGGCTTCATTGCGTGATTTACCAGTAGATGAATTCATCGATGCTTTATCTGTTCCGTGTTGTTATATTTCTCAAGATGGTACGGTCCTATTATGGAATACGCATGCCGAAGTTTTATTCGGCTGGGAACGTGACGAAGTCCTCCATCAACCACTGCCGGTCGTCCGGCAATTAGATCATGCTCTCGAAACATGGTCGCCGCTCCTCCTTCAATATCCATTCTCGACAACGGCGATGACGCCGTTTCAACATAAGGATGGCTCCGTCATCTATGCGACTGCCTACCTGCAATCTTTTTCGCTCGAAGGGATTTATGGTTATTTTTTAGCGTTTCTCCCAAAAGGATTTGGACCGCTCATCAGTACAGAACAGTTCAATCTACTTCATCATTTTCAAGAGATGATCAAACAGTCCACGCATTACTTGGCGACAAATGCGAAAGGCGAGATTGTAGACATCAATCCTTCGTTATGCCGTCTACTCGATGCGACGGAGCAACAGCTAATCGGACGCGAATGGTTCGAACTCATTCATGATTCAAGTGAACAGGACGGGATTTCGCGTAACGTTTTAAAATCACTTGCGACCAATCGGATTTGGAACGGTGAGATGCCGATCTCCTGTAAGCAACATGAGTCAGAGCCGTGTTGGCTTAACTTGACTGTCGTACCGATTGTTAGTGAGAAGAATGAAGTGATTCAATATACCGCATTCGGATTTGATGTGTCGGAAAAGAAGCGTCTTGAAAAAGAAGTCCAGTTCCTCGCTTATCAAAATGAGTTGACCGGACTTTATAATAAAAAAGGGTTTTTACGTCGCTACGACTCAATCCTTCGACAAATCGATGAGCGAGAAGGTCTCCTTCATATTGCCTTGTTTGATATCGACCGCTTCAAAATTATCAATGAGTCATTCGGGTCTCGCGTTGGGAACGAACTTCTCATCCAAATCAAAGAGCGCGCACTGCATCTTATTCCGGAATCCGCTCTTTTATTCCATCCTACGGGCGGACTGTTCGGTGTCATGTTCTTCGAGGAATCGAAAGAAGAAGTGTTCCAAGTACTCCGACATCTGCAACACGAACTGCAACGTCCGTTCCGGATTTACCATCACTCCATCATGGTATCGATTTCGATCGGATGCGTATTTTATCCGTCTTCGACAAGTTCACTCGAGGAACTGTATACACGTGCTGAAAGTGCCCTCTTCAAAGGGAAACAGATCGGCGTCGGTACGATTCAATTTGTGACAAAAGATATGGATGCCGCTTTCTCGAGACAAATCCATATTGAGAAGGCGATGTACCGAGCCCTTGAAGAAAAGCATTTTTATCTTGAGTATCAACCAAAGTATGAACTTGCCACAGACCGGCTCATCGGTTTTGAGGCACTCCTTCGTTGGCATCACGACGAACTGGGACAAATCCCGCCTTCAGAGTTCATTCCGCTCGCGGAAGAGATGGCACTCATCGTTCCCATCAACAACTGGGTCATCTTAGAGGCAACGAAACAACTGAAAGCCTGGAAAGCCGAGTTCGATCAACCGCTCTCGATGGCAATCAACATTTCGCCTAATCAATTCCGAAGCGACAGTTTTTTGAATACGTTACGAAACATCAAGCAACAACTCCAGCTCGACCCGGCAGACGTCATTTTGGAGATCACGGAAAGTCTTGTCATGCAACAAACTGATGAAATCATCGAACGCATGGAACAAATCAAGCGCTTGAACTATCGACTGTCGATTGACGATTTCGGAACAGGCTTCTCGTCCTTGCAGTATTTGAAGTCCTTCCCGGTCGATGAACTCAAAATCGATAAAGTCTTTCTCGATGATTGGATGGCGTCCAAATCTCATCTCCTCGATGTCATCGTCCATCTTGGGAAGAGTTTAAATCTCCACGTCGTCGCAGAGGGAGTCGAAGATGAAGAGATGTTGGCACACTTAAAGTCGACAGATTGCGATTCTTTCCAGGGCTATTTATATGCGAGACCTGCTTCACCAAGTGTAATCGAACAATTACTCCGATCATCAAAAAACTCACCGGACGCTTGAGACGCCGGTGAGTTTTCTTATAGGGCAATCGCGGCTGTCCAAAGTCCATAAATGCCATAGGTCGCACATAATAGAATAATCAAGGCAATCATCGACTGGGTACGGGTCAAGAACGGTCGTCCTTGTTCCCGTTCTGCCAAAAGAAAGACGAAGATGCCAGGTGCGTATAGAATCATCGCAATCAAGACATACTCGAATCCTGAAGCATAGAGTAACCAGGCGGCGTATAGCGAGGCAATCCCGGAAACGACCATCATCCGTAGCGACGTCGCCCGCTTCGCCTCCATCCATCCATAGAGTGCCGAGAATAGATAAGGAACGAGTGCTGCGATTCCAGCGATGCTTGAAAGCACGAGATACGTCTGTTCTGAAAACAAGGCGATGGCCGTGACCACTTGAGTGAACGCTTGGGTGATGAATAGCGCGTTCACTGGTGTTTCGTTCGCATTCAAACGGTGAAATACTTTCGGAAACACCCCATCCCGGCTCGCCACGTACGAAATCTCCGTCGCTAAAATCGTCCAGCCGAGCAATGCGCCTGTTAATGATACGAGCAGTCCGATGTTAATCAATGTTGCGCCGAACGGGCCGACGACCGCTTCTAACACATATGCCATCGACGGTTCAGGCAACGCAGCGAGTTGCTCCTGTGTCATGACACCAAACGAGAAGATGGAAATCATCATGTAAATCAATAACGTCCCAATCAGGCCAATGACCGTGGCACGACCGACATCTTTCTTGTGACGTGCGCGCGATGACAATACGACCGCTCCCTCGATACCGACAAATGCCCAGAGTGTGACGAGCATCGTCGACTTCACTTGTGGAAACACATCCGCCCAAACAAACCCTGTTTCTCCCCAAAAATCGACTTGGAACGTATCTATTTTAAACGCGAATAGGATCAACACGATGAACAAAATAATCGGGACGAGTTTCGCAATCGTTGTCACGATATTGAGAAGTGCCGCTTCACGCATCCCACGTGAAATGAGCCAAAATAAGCCCCAAATCAGAACGACACTCACGAACAAGCGAAACAGTCGGTGTTCTGCTGAGAATATAGGAAAAAAATAAGCCAATGTACTGAAAATCAATGTGATGTTGGCTACCGTCCCAATCCAAGCCGACATCCAGTACCCCCATCCGCTGTTGAATCCGACAAACTTCCCGAAACCTTCACGGGCATAGGCGTAAATTCCGCCTTCTAGCTCTGGCCGCGTGTTTGCTAAAAACTGAAACACAAAGGCGAGCATAATCATGCCGACACCCGTAATCCCCCATCCAATTAAAACTGGTCCGACCCCTGCCCCTTGTGCCATTGCACCAGGCAGGTTAAACGCACCTCCACCAATCATGGTCCCGACGACCATTGCCGCAAGACCGAAAAAGCCGATTCCGGCTGAATGTTGTTTCAATTTAACGCCTCCACTACTATCCTATCTGCACGAATAACTATACAAAAATATTGTATAATCATTCGTTGATTTTTCTATTCTACTTCCTGAAAGGATTGATGAATAGTCATTCTAAATAAGTTTATATTTTCGGATAATTTAAAAAATTCCATTGCATATTCATGTCAGATGTAGTTTAATTACAACATATTCTAAATTATCAGAATTTTCGGGAGGTTGTATGATGCGTAACAAAAAATGGTTAGCGTTATCGGGGGTCGCATTATTGGCGACGGCTGCTTGTAGCACAGGAGATGACTCATCAAGTTCAGAAGGTTCATCTTCGAGCGATGCGAAAAAAGAAATCACAATGGTATCGGCGACGGACTTGCCGCAGCTCGATCCGACACTGACAACAGACTCGACATCGATCATCGTGACAAACAACGTGTTCGAAGGATTGTATCGTCTAGATGAGAACAACCAACCGACACCGGGGATTGCCGAAGATGTCGAAGTATCTGAGGATGGACTTACATACACTTTCAAGTTACGTGACGCAAACTGGTCAGACGGTTCTCCAATTACAGCTGAAGACTTCGTTTACTCTTGGAAACGTGCCCTCAATCCTGAAACAGGTGCGGAGTATGCCTATATTCTTCAAGACTTGAAAAACGCGAACAAAATCCTTGCGGGTGAAATGTCGCTCGACGACCTCGGCGCAAAAGCGATTGACGAAAAAACGCTTGAAGTACAATTGGAAGCACCAGCTCCTTATTTCTTAGGTTTGACTGGATTCCCAACGTATATGCCGCAAAAACAAGAGTACGTCGAAGAGCAAGGCGAAGAGTTCGCAACATCTGTCGACAAGACACTCTATAACGGACCTTACGTCTTGAGCGAGTGGCAAGACAATGCAGGATGGGTTTACAAGAAGAACCCTGAATATTGGGATGCTGAAAACGTCAAGATGGACACGATCAACGTCAAAGTCGTAAAAGACGTATCGACTGGGGTCAACTTGTTCGAGTCGGGTGAAGCGGACTACACGCTCCTCTCTTCTGAATTCGTTCCGCAATTCGAAGACAGCGACGAGTTCAAAACGCGTGCCGATGCTCGAATCAACTTCCTTCGTTTCAACCAAAAGAACGAAGCGCTCCAAAACGTCAACATCCGTGAAGCACTTGCGAAAGGATTCGACAAACAGAGTGTGACAGATGTCATCTTAACAGATGGATCGCAACCGGCGAACTATATCGTAGCGAAAGACTTCACGTTCACAGAAGACGGAGCTGACTTCCGTGAGAAGTATCCAGACCTCCTCAACTACAACGTAGATGAAGCAAAAGCCGCGTGGGAAAAAGGATTAGAAGAATTAGGTGTTGAAACAATCGAACTCGAGTTCCTCTCACGTGACGAAGAAGCGTTCAAGAAAGTGAACGAGTTCATCAAAGGCGAACTTGAGAAGAACTTGCCTGGTTTGACACTTAACATCAAACAGCAACCGTTCAAAAACTTCCTTGATCTTGAAGGGAAAGGCGAATATGACGTTTCTGCAGCTGGTTGGGGCCCTGACTATCAGGATCCGATGACATACCTCGACATGTGGGTCACAGACGGACCGTTTAACCGTATGGAGTACTCGAATGACGAATATGATCAGTTGATTCAATCTGCGAAGAAAGAAGCCGATCAGATGAAACGTTGGGAAGCAATGCAAGAAGCAGAACGCATCCTTCTCGAAGAAGACTTTGCCATCGCTCCGATTTATCAAAAAGGTGAGGCATACTTAGAGCGTTCAAACATCGAGAACATGTACCGTCACCCGTTCGGTGCCGATGCAAGTTTCAAGTGGCTTGACGTGAAATAATGATTGTAACCTCCTTGATTCCTACATGGACCAGGGAGGTTTTTCTGTCGTGAAAGTCTCTCTATAAAAAGTTTGACACTGCGGTTCACCTTATTAGCTGTCACGATCTGCATCATGAATGTATCTGGATTGGATGACAAGAACATCTACTTCGCCTCCATTTTGGTTGCTCGAGACACCTTGGTTTTCTTTGTACGTCATTCATCTTCATTACCACAGCCTATCACTGGACATCATAGTTCCCTTTTGGTTCATTCTCGGTAAACTACTCGACCGTCTCACTTATGCAGTGACAACCGCACATAAAAAATGACTTCCATCGATTTGATGGAAGTCATTTTCATATATCACGCCTCACGCTTTGCGCGAAGTTCTGCAGGTACTTTCCCACGTTTTGAAATCACTTCTGCGACTCCTACCAATACGATAAACGAAATCAATGCAGCGAAGAATCCGATCCAAATCGATGCTGTAATTCCGAGCACCAAGTAACCGATCGCTGACACGACCGCTGCAAGAATAGCATACGGCAATTGTGTCACCACGTGGTCGATGTGGTGCGAGCCCGCTCCTGTTGAGCTGAGAATCGTTGTATCTGAGATTGGTGAACAGTGGTCACCAAACACCGCACCGGCCAATACAGCTGCAAGTGACGCGAGAAGGAGTTCGGGTTCAACAGCCATGATCAAGTCGGCACCGATCGGAAGCATCAAACCAAATGTTCCCCAACTCGTTCCTGTCGAGAATGCCATGATTCCGGCAATCAAGAAGAGAAGGAGTGGCAAGTAAGATGCAGCGATTGTATCTGTCACGAAGCTCGCCAAGTATTCACCAGTCTTCATGTCGCTGATGACCGCAATGATTGTCCAAGCAAACAAGAGAATCAAGACAGCCGGCCACATGGCACGAACGCCTTCCCATGCCGCTTTTCCATAGTCACGCGTTGGGATTTTACGACCAATGAGAAGCAAGAATGCGACAATCAAACTGATGACAACACCCGCAACGAGTGAGCGTGTCACGTCTGTCGATTCGAAGGCTCCAATCAACGAGAAGTCTTGACCGTCAACCGCGAGCGCTTGACCACCCGTGTAAAGCATCGCTGACACTGTCGCAATGATAAGCGTGATAATTGGTACGATCAAATCACGTACTTTTCCACCTTCGTGCTCGTGTAAATCTTCGCTCATCCCCATCGGCTTTCCTTTTGCCGAATCATACAACTCCCCTTGGAGGGCACGAAGTTCGTGCGTGCGCATCGGTCCGATGGCAAGTCCAGTGAATGCCACATATGCTGTCAAGAGTAGTGCGAAGACGGCATAGAAGTTCATTGGGATGATTTGAATGAATGCAGAGAATGACGAATAGCTGTCAATCGAGTATTTTGCCAAAATACCTGCGATGATGGCGATGATATATGCACCCCAACTTGAAAGCGGGCTGATGACACAGACAGGTGCTGCCGTTGAGTCAATCGTGTAAGCCAACTTTGCACGTGAGATGTTTTTACGGTCTGTGAGTGGACGACTGATGTTTCCGACCGCCAAGCTATTGAAGTAGTCATCGATAAAAATCAAAATACCCAGTCCGAATGAGACGAGACGTGCACCGCGTGCTGTCTTGACGTTCGCCGCAGCCCATTCACCAAATGCGCGTGCGCCACCTGATGTTTGAATGATTGACGATAAAATCCCGAGAAGGAGCAAGAACGCAATCAACAAGACGTTCCATTCGTTGATGGCTCCATCCGCCCAGAATAAAGCGATGATGTTCGACCACAAGTATTGAATCGAATCAATTGGATTGAAGTTATGCAAGAGAAGGACTCCTGCGATAATCCCGACACCGAGTGATGGGATGACCTTTCGTGTTGTGATTGCCATAATAATTGCAAGTAATGCCGGTACGAGTGAGAGTACCGATGTTGAATAATCTACCATGCTGAATTCCTCCTTTTTTATTAGGATGAGGCCCCCCTATGCTTAAAAAAACGCAAAGCGAGGGCATCGGCAACAAAGCCGACACCCTCGCTGGATGTTCCGTCTTTCTTAGCCGACTTGGAGCGCTCCATACGTAAATATGTATGGCAGTCCGACGGGTATTTCCCGTCAGCCCAGCACAACCCCACGGACATGGTGTTGCACTTCGGCGATCCTGCCTTTTTGTAGTCCTCATCGTTGTCATCCTCCGACTACTTACTCATCAGCATCGCACCTCTACCTCATCGATAGCACGAATATTCATTTAAAGTTACGTCTAAATTATCACAGGTTGGTGTCACATATCAATAGTTTTTTTCATCACGAATGATTCGCTTCAAGACAGCGAGTGCTTCTTGGTCATTCGTTTCCACCGCTTTAAAGAAGTCGTTGAAGAAGTGATACAACACGAATCGGTCAGCGTGAGACTTCGTCTGTTCTTTAATCGTAGAGAAAATGAGTCGTCGTAAACGACGTTTTGTCTGAGTTTCTTCTGGTAGTTCTTCGCATCGGTCCTTGAAAGCACGATATACAGAATTGATCAATTCCTCATGTTCATCATACGACCGATTGTAAGCAACTTGTTCCATCTGTAATATCCCCCCTTTCAATGTTGACCCGATGAAACTTGACGTAACTATACCAACTTCCCGTCACGCATTCAATCGTTATCGACGGTTCTTAACAAAAATCATACGTTAGACCGAGTCAAGCGTTGATGAATGAGAACGTGGTCACGTCGAACAATCCCATATCGGTCAATTTCAAGTCAGGAATGACCGGTAAGGCGAGGAAGGACATCGTCAAATACGGATTGAAATGACGATGGGCTCCCACGACATCTAGCGCATCATTGAGCTGTTCCAGAATCTCTGCCACTTCACGATATGGTCGCTTCGTCATCAGTCCACCAATCTCGAGCGGAAGGACGGCAAGCACTTCTCCTTCCGATACGGCGACGACCCCTCCCCCTACTTTTTCAAGCGTTCTCGCCGCGAGCAACATGTCTTCCGGGCTGACCCCGGCGACGACCAAGTTATGGCTGTCATGGGCAACCGTGGCTGCTAGGGCACCTCGTTTCAAGCCGAATCCCGTTACCGGGGCAAGAGCCATATGGCCTGTCCCGTGATGGCGTTCGATGACGGCAAGCGTCGCGATATCCTGCGATAAATCTGCGCCTGATGCGTCTGGTTGGAACGTGAGACGCTGTCGTTTCGTCAACAAGCTGTTCGGAAGCACTTGAATGACATCGATTTCTTCTTCACTTGCGGCAAGTCGGAACGACTCGGCGGTCAATTCGGGTAAAGCGAGCTCACCTTTCATCGGTTTCGGCACTTCAATCCCTTCCGATTCAAACGTCGCATTCCCCTTCTCCGCGACGAGCGTACCATTCACAAAGACTTGTTCGATTTTTACCGATTCGACGTCTGACAAGATAACGAAGTTCGCCTTCTTACCAGGTGCAATCGCCCCGACCTCTTTTAATCCATAGGCCTCTGCGGCATGTAGACTTGCGATGGCATAGGCCGTTTCCGGCTTAACCCCTTGCTTGATGGCGGTACGGATGTTGTAGTCGATTCCACCTTCCGCGACCAAGTCATCCAAATGCTTATCATCCGTACAGAAAAGGAAGCGGTGGGCATTGCTTTCCGTAACGGCTAGGCTCACCTTCTCCACGTTTCGAGCAACGGACCCTTCCCGAATTTGAACGTAGAATCCACGTCGCACTCGTTCAATCGCCTCTTCCGCAGTCGTACATTCATGATCCGTCATGATTCCTGCTGAGCGATATACATTCAATTGATCGGGGTTGAGACCTGAAGCATGTCCATCCACGACTTTACCCGCTTGTTCCGTCTGCGCGATCTTTTGAAGCATGTCTTCACTTCCAGCTTCAACTGATGGATAGTCCATGACTTCGCCTAGGCCATGCACCCCTGGATCTCCTAAAAACGGTACCAAATCTTCTGCATACAGTTTTGCGCCCGCATGTTCAAATGGTGTCGCTGGTACACAACTCGGAAGCATCATCCGAACGTCGAGTGGAAGTCCTTTCGCATCTGCCAACATGTACTCAATCCCGAGTGCTCCGTTCACATTCGCAATCTCATGAGGGTCAGCAATCACCGTTGTGACACCAAGTGGTAAGACTGCTTTCGCAAATTCATGCGGGGGGACCATCGATGACTCGATATGGACGTGCGAATCGATAAAGGACGGTGCAAGCGTCCACGTCGGATCGTGATACTCGACCTCTCCATCGTACCCTTCCCCAATAGCCACGATATATCCTGCGTCGATGGCGACGTCTGTACGAATCGTCTCACGACTGTACACGTCAATCACTGCGACGTCTTTAAAGACGACGGCCGCTTTCTTTTTCTTTGCGGCGATGTCAATCAAATGTTGTTTCTCCATCTCTTGATCTCCTTATTCAATGTATTTTAACTATCTTACCAAGAATATTCTTTTCGTTGCAATTTCTTTTTCAAGTTGTGCGACAATGATAACATATCTTTCTGAAAGGGGTTACAACGATGCAATACAAATTAGGAGAGTTGACACCAAAAGTCGATCCGACGACTTATCTTGCACCAGGGGCACACGTGATTGGAGACGTGACCATCGGCGCTCACTCGGGAGTATGGTTCAATACCGTCATCCGTGGAGACGAAGGACCCATTCAAATCGGTTCATACGTCAACATTCAGGATGGTTCGATGATTCATCAATATGAAGGCTCACCGACAATCATTCATGATCGCGTCTCGATTGGCCACATGGCGATGATTCACGGCTGTGAGATTGAAGAAGATTGCTTGATTGGCATGCACGCTACCGTACTCGATGGGGCGAAGATTGGAAAAGGGTCCTTTGTCGCTGCCGGTGCGCTCGTCACACCAAACATGCAGATTCCTGAAGGGGTGATGGTCATGGGCGTCCCAGCAAAAGTCGTTCGTCCATTAAACGATGAAGATCGTTTTATCATGGAGAGAACGGTAAAGAAATATGCCAAGCGTGCCGAACAATATAAGCAGTCGTGCGTTCCAGTTCGCGAAATCCAACAATTGTGAAAGCGTTTACAAGATTCATAAAATGTTAACGTTTCTCTCGAATTTTCTACATAGTTCCTTTGTATACTGAAGTTGTAGCCAAGCTGATGTATTGAAAGGAGCCCACTCTATGTATCCGAACCATGATCAACTCATGCTAGACCTGTATGCCTCGTCCATCAATCCAAGTTATGGCCTTCATATCGATGATTCATTCGATGATGCCCTTCATGGCGCACATCGAGAGGTTTGGGAACGTATGCATTTGGATAATAGTAGAGAAGAAGATTCTAAAAATGGAGGAACGACTGGATGATTCCAACGACTGTGATTCAAGATTGGCTCGCAACAAAATTAAAGCGATAACTGACCGATATATAGATCAAGCGAGCGAGGATTCCCCATCGCTCGCTTTTTATTATTCAAACATGATGAGATGCGAATCAATCGGTTGTCGCGCTTTCGGTGTAGGGATATCTTCTGTGTCATATTTCCCGATTTGCAGGAGACCGATAAACGTCTCCCCTTCCGCCCCAATCATTTCCTTCAACCGTGCATCATCGAACAGTCCACCCGTCCGCCAGACCATCCCGATCTCACGTTCACTTAAGAGCAGCTGAACATTTTGAATGAATGTCGCCGTCGCGAGTAACGCGTCACGATTCCCTTTGTCCGTTTCAAAATGTTTTGCCGTCACATACATACAGGTTGCCGCATTTAAAATCCGTCCCGTCACCTTTTCGCGTTGCCCTTCTGACGCCTCCGAGAAGGCTGGTTCGAGCGCATCGAGTAACACTTGCTTCCCATCCCCATTGAACACATACACATTCCATGGTTCGATTTTATTGTGAAATGGTGCATGATGTGCCGATTGCAACACTTCATAGAGCACTTTCGTATCGATTGGTGCTTCTTTGAACATACGGACCGTACGTCTTTCTTCAATTAGCTTTTGTGCTGCTGTCTTTGTCATGACCGTCACTTCCCCTTTTTTTCTCTTCTCTATCATAATTGAAAAACGTTCTCATTTCAAAATCAAAAAAAAGACTACAGATTGCTCTGCAGTCTTACGTTGATTGTCCAATGACCTCACATGCCACCAAGTCTTCAAACGTTTGGCGACGAACGACAAGTCGATGTGCCCCGTCCTTCACGAAGACAACAGCTGGACGAAGCATCTGGTTATAGTTGCTCGCCATGGAGAAATTGTACGCTCCTGTTGCTTTGACAAGTAATAAGTCACCTGGTGTGACAGGGGGGATCAATGAGCGGTTCGAGATGATGTCTCCCGACTCACAGCACGCTCCGACTATTTTTGCCTCGAGCGTCTTCTCTTCATTCATCCGAGTCGCTGCCACGACCTCATACTCCGCGTCATACAATGCCGGACGGATATTGTCCGTCATCCCGCCATCGACAGACACGAATGTACGAACGCCACTCACTTCTTTGACGGTCCCCACCTCATAAAGCGTGGCACCCGCATTGGCGACGAGCCAACGTCCCGGCTCAATCCCGATTTTCGGAAGTGGCAATTCACGTGCCTCGACCTCCTCGACCAACGTCTCCATCACTTGCTCCATCGTCTGGGCAAAATCGAGATATTCGTCTTCATCCAAGTAAGCGACGCCGAATCCCCCGCCGATGTTCAAGACGTCCGTCGTATAGCCGGTTTCCTGACGAATCGTATCCATGAAGCGCACCATCGTCTTCACCGTGTTGATGAAGAGGGTCGGATCTTGAATTTGAGAACCGACGTGACAATGGATTCCCTTCAACTGTAAGTGCTCGGCTTCTAACGTTGCACGAATCGCGTCTAAATACGTGTCGTCATGCGTCGGGAAACCGAATTTTGTATCAACCCCACCCGTTTGAATCGCCGCATGGGCACCCCCGACAACTTGAGGCACAATGCGGAGAAGCACATCGACTTCGCGATTGTATTCAGCCGCAAGTCCTGACAAGAGGCTGATCTCCCGCATATTGTCGATGGTAAAGTGTGTAATCCCCTGTTCGAGAGCATACGTGATGTCAAGAATCGTCTTGTTCGATCCATGAACGTGAATGCGCTCCGCCGGTACACCGGCATGCAGTGCCACGTACATCTCACCCCTTGAGACGACATCGACACTTAACCCTGCGGCCATCACTTTTTCATAAACGGCCGCAATCGATAATGCTTTTGACGCGTATAACGCATACGTGTTCGGATACTTATCTAGAAACGCATTCTGGACAATTCTAAGGCGACGCTCTAGTTCTGGCTCACTCATGATGTATAAAGGTGTCCCGTACGTCGCTTGAAGTTCACGGACGGACACGCCTTCGATCAAACATTCTGATTGATTGGTGGTGTACATACAATTCCTCCTTCAAAGCGATGTGGGACACGCCACGAACGGGCACAGAGCTGTTCTGAGTTGTTGGCATAGCCAACACGTGTCACGTCATCGATTTTCGTCTCGATTCCATATAATGTGACGCGGTCGCCGATTTGTACGTCTTCGTCGACTTTGATGAAGCTATGGCTCATAAAGATGTTACTGATGAACGGGTATGCTTTCCCATCGATGTGAACAGGCAAGTGACGTCTCGCCCGCATCAATCCATCCCCATATCCGACAGGTAAGACAGCAATCCGTTCTTTCGATTCCGCGGTATATCCCGTTCCATACCCGACATGAGCCCCCGCTTCGATGTCGTGGATGGCAACCACTTCTGTCTCCCAATAAAACGCAGGTACGAGCCACTCAACCGGCTCAACCGATGAATAACCGTATAAGAAAATACCGACACGCACATGTGTGCAATGGTGCAAGCGCGAGTCGTCTTGAAGCGTGGCCGCACTATTTGCCGCATGGATCAGTTCAAACGTATGACGTTCCATCAAACGTGTCGACCAGTCGGCAAAGCGTTCGACTTGGACGCTATGCTCGACTTCGGCATTGTCCGCATCCGCGAGCGGAAAATGTGTACATAGTCCGACAAGGTTCAATCCTTCATTTTGGCAGAAGGCGACGATCTGTAGCGCTTCTTCAAACGTTTTGGCACCGAATCGGTTCATGCCGACGTCTAATTTCAAATGAAGGCGAACGCCATCGAGATGCTCACGCTGTGAAACGAGCCATTCATACGAGCCGATTGCGACGTCAAATTCATGGGTATGCACGTGTTCCCACGTGTATATCGGATTCATGACGAGGACGCGAGCCGACTCTGCATGCGCTCGCACTTCAATCGCTTCTTCTAACGTGGTCACCATGAAGTGACGGACTCCTTCATCATACAAAGTCGTCACAACTGGCTCCATTCCTAGGTTATAGGCGTTGTTTTTCACGACCGCAAACACGGGGCGCCCGAGCGCTTCAATCCGGCGTTTGTTTTCGCGAATCGCATTCAAGTCAATTGTGACTCCCATCGTGCAAAACTCCTTTACTCTGTTACTGCTGATTTCACGAACGTGATCCAATCGCGGTGTTCCGGAAGCTGTCCTGTTACGGCTTCACGATAGCGTGTCAACATTTCTGTCGCAACCGTCTGGACACCTCCACCAATCGAGATATGGTCGACCTCGATGACGCTCGTCACCTCGGCTGCCGTTCCCGTTAAGAAGATTTCATCAGCCACATAGAGCTCATCGCGTCCGATATGGCGCTCGACGATTTCATAACCGGCCTCGCGAGCCAATTGCATCACCGTTTGACGTGTGATGCCATCGAGTACAGAACAGTCAAGGGACGGTGTCGCAATCGTTTTTCCTTTCACGAGGAAGATGTTCGCGACACTCGCCTCACTGACGTTTCCGTTCATATCAAGGGCAATCGCTTCGTCGAATCCGTCACGGAGCGCCTCTCCTTTTAATAGCTGTGAGTTCATATAGTTCGATGCCGCTTTCGCTTGCATTGGCATCATTGTAGAAGACACGCGGCGATACGAGGCCACTTTCGCTCGAATCCCGACCGTCTTGTTGAAATATTCACCGAGCGGCCAACACGAGATGGCAACATGTACCTTCGTCTCAGCAGTCGGCATAAGTGCCTGCCATGGTGTTCCAAGGAAGACGAACGGACGGATGTAGCATGCTTCAAATCCGTTTCGCTCAATCAATTCCATCGTGGCTTGTTCGAGTTCATCTACCGTATACGGTAGCGTGACGTGGTAGTATGCACACGAGCGAACAAGTCGCTCCAAGTGTTCACGTAATCGGAAGATAGCAGGACCTTCCTCCGTGTGATACGCGCGAATCCCTTCAAAGAACCCGCTTCCGTAATGAATCGCGTGTGTCATGATACTCGTGTTTGCGTCAGTCGGCTCAATCCAAGCCCCGTCTTTCCACATCCATTGTCCATACTGTTCCATAATGCAACTCTCCCATTCCTCATTTTTTATATTTTCTGTCTATTATACGTTAGAGAGAGCGTAAGTCATCAACAAGTTGCGTTTTTTCAGAAGTTTTTTCATCTTTCTGTTTGATGATTCGTGCAGGTGTTCCCGCAACGACAACACCTGGAGGGACGTCTTGTGTGACGACACTTCCTGCCGCGACAACTGCGTTTTCACCGACGCGAACGCCCTCTAAGATGACTGCGTTCGCCCCAATCATGACACCATCCTCGATGATGACCGGATCTTTTGAAGGTGGCTCAAGAACCCCTGCGACCACGGCACCTGCGCCAAGGTGAACGTTCTTCCCGAGCGTTCCGCGTGCTCCGATGACAGCGTTCATATCGACCATCGAACCATCTCCGATGACAGCTCCGATGTTGACGACAGCTCCCATCATGACGACCGCGTTGTTGCCGATTTGAACGTGATCTCGGATGAACGAGCCTGGTTCAATTCGGGCATTGAGTTGTGTCGTATCGAGCATCGGTACAGCACTGTTGCGACGATCATATTCAAGATGAGAATCTGTGATGACCGATGCATTGGCTTCTAAGAATGCCGCAGCGCGTTCTGCCGTCGTCAAAAACAGTTTCGACTCATCCGTTCCGAATGCTTTCGCTTCCTCGATTTCAAGACCCGCCAATTGACCGTTGACGTAAAGCTTAACTGGTGTTTCCTTCTTAGCATCTTTAATATATTGTGCGATTTCATAAGCGTTTGTGAGTAACATGAGTAGCCTCCTCGTATAAGTTCGATAGATTATAAAGTCCTGCCGGGCGATCGATGATCGTTGCCGCAGCGGCAAGGGCCCCGTTTGCAAAGACGCGTTTCGATAACGCAGTATGTTTCAATTCAATCATTTCATCATCTCCGGCGAAGAGCACGGTATGCTCACCGAAGATCGTGCCACCCCGAATGGAATGCATCCCCAACTCTTCGGTAGCACGCGCTTCCCGACGTGACGTTCGTTCGTAAATCGGTGTCACGTCACGCTTCGCTTCGATGGCACGTGCCAATAATTCTGCCGTCCCGCTTGGTGCGTCCACTTTCTTCCGATGATGTGCCTCAATCACTTCAATATCATATCCGAGAGTGAGCGGGACAAGTTGGTCGAGCAACTGTTTCAACAGTGCAATCCCATATGAGGTGTTATAAGACTGAAAGATTGGGATCTCTTGTGAAGCCGTCTCGATCTCGGCCAATTCTTCCGGTGTGAAGCCCGTCGTCGCAATGACGAGCGGAATATTGCGCTCCCGTCCGAACGCGAGTAAATCAGGGAGTAACGCCGGGTTCGAAAAGTCGATCACGACATCGACGGGTACGTCCACCTCATTCAGAGTCGCCGTGTGCTCGTCACTTCCCGGTGAGACGATTGCCGTTACGTTTACACCTTGCGCATGAGCGACCTCTTCGACAATGCGTCCCATTGCGCCAAACCCATGGATGAGAACATTCATTGTCTCACCTCATTGAATTGTTCCATCGCCGATAGTAATTTCGCCTCAGCCGTCGCGCTCATTGGAACGAGCGGCAGACGTGGCGCACCGACTTCAAATCCTCGCGCTTGAAGCGCTGCCTTCACCGGAATCGGATTCACTTCTGCGAAAAGTTCATCGATGACTGGGAGTAAACGAATTTGCCACGTACGTGCTGTCTGCAAATCACCCGCCAATAGGGCGTCTGCCAACGCGACCGTCGCTCCCGGATAGACGTTTGATAAAACGGAGACGACCCCTTGTGCGCCCCAAGCCATGTACGGCAAGATTTGATCGTCATTTCCACAGTAAACGGTGAACCCTTCCGGAATATGGGCCATCATCTGCGCCATGACCGAGATATCCCCACTCGCTTCTTTCAAGGCCGTGATGCGCGGATGTTCCGCGAGCTCACCGACCGTTTCCGGTGCCAAGGCGACACCCGTCCGTGACGGAACATTGTAGAGCATGAGCGGAATCGGTGACGCATCCGCAATCGCAGTAAAGTGAGCAATCAGCCCGGCCTGTGTCGACTTGTTATAGTACGGTGTGACGACCATCGCCATCTCCGCACCAAGTTCGGCGGCCCGTTTCGTTTTCTCAATACTGACTGCTGTATTGTTCGAACCGGTCCCCGCGATGATCACGGCTCGACCGTTTGCGACCTCCACCGCTCGAACGAGCAATGTCTCAAACTCGTCATCAGTGATTGTCATCCCTTCGCCGGTCGTCCCACCGATGACGAGACCCGTCACACCTTCTTGGATTTGGTCTTCAATTAATGCCGCCCATGCTTCTAGATTCAACTGCCCATTTTCTTGAAATGGGGTAGCTAGTGCTGTCGCCACTCCTGTGAACATGTCATCTCCTCCTTATTTCGTCGCTGTTTGACTAATCATACATTGTGCGATTTGAACGGCATTCGCTGCCGCCCCTTTTCGGACGTTATCTGCAACGCACCAAAGATGGAACGTATTGGGTTGTGAATCGTCTCGGCGAATTCGTCCGACATACACCTCATCCGTCCCGTTCGCATCGAGCGGTGTCGGATATGTCAACTCGGATGGATTGTCCATTAACACGACCCCTGGTGCATCGGCAAGGACTGCTTTCAGTTCTGCGACCGTCGCATCTCGCTCGAGCGACACCGTGATCGAGACCGCATGACTGTTTCGCACCGGCACCCGGACACAAGTGGCCGTCACCCCGAGGTTTGGCGCATTTAAAATCTTACGTGTCTCATCCATCATCTTCTGTTCTTCTTTCGTGTAGCCATTTTCTTGAAACACATCGATGTGCGGCAACACGTTATCATAAATCGGATACGGATAATTCGTCGGTTCCTCTCCGCGCGCACCGCGCTCGAGGTCATCGATCCCTTTTTGACCCGATCCCGATACCGCTTGATAAGATGTGTACGCGACGCGTGTCAGTCCGTATACTTCCGCTAGAGGCGCGAGCGCCACGACCGATTGAATCGTGGAACAGTTCGGGTTCGCGATGAG
The DNA here is from genome assembly GCF_018617255.1 of Exiguobacterium sp. s43. Classification (GTDB taxonomy): domain Bacteria; phylum Bacillota; class Bacilli; order Exiguobacteriales; family Exiguobacteriaceae; genus Exiguobacterium; species Exiguobacterium profundum. Next base: position 45,709 of record NZ_JACSJT010000003.1, on the reverse strand, counting down.
CGTTCTCTCCGGACTGAGTTCGACTCGGTTCACTTCCGGTACGATGAGTGGAATTCCTTCTTGCATTCGGAATGCACTTGAATTATCGATGACAATGACTCCTTGCTCACTCAACCGAGGGGCATATTGTTCACTGATGCTTCCACCTGCAGAGAAGAGTGCGATATCGATTGGGTCCGCATAAATCGCATCGGTCAATTCACGAATCACGATCGATTGCCCATTCACCTCGACCGTCTTTCCTGCCGAGCGGGCTGAAGCATAGAGTCTCAACTCGCTGATTGGAAATTCATATTCTGTTAAGACGTCAATCATTTTTTGTCCGACGGCACCTGTCGCACCGACGACTGCTACGTTATACATCATGCTACCCCCTTATAAGTGGAACCGGGCCGCAATGGCTGCGACTGCCGCTTCTACGTCTTGTTCTTGAATCGTATAGGAAATACTGATTTCAGACGTCGTGACTTGATAGAATGGAATTCCCATCTCACGGAATGTCGCGAAGAGCTCTGATGCGACCCCTGTCGCGTCTCGCATACCGATTCCGACGACAGAAATTTTTGCATGTTCCGTGTGACGATCGATTTTGATTTGAGGCAAGGTCGCTGTCAACTCCGCGAGCGCCTCTTCTAAAAACGCCTCTTCATCGAGCGGACATGTGAACGAGAGAAACACTTCGCCGTCGAATGCCGTCTGTGAAATCATATCGATGTTGACGTGTCGCTCTGATAATCGTTCAAAAATGTCTGCGACTCCCGCCGCCGTATGCGGAATATGTTTGATTGAGACACTGAGTACGTTCTTGACGACACTCACACTCGTGACTGCTTTCTGTTCCATCGCTTGCGTCGTATCCATGATCCATGTTCCTCCTTCGCTCGAAAGCGTCTTCCCAACAAAAATATTGACGTCATATTTCTTTGCGAGCTCCACGCTTCGCATCTCCATCACTTTTGAACCGAGTGCACTCATCTCCATCATCTCGTCATAGGAAACCGTATCAAGCCGTTTCGCCGTTGGATGGATTCGTGGGTCCGTCGTATATACACCCGCGACGTCCGTATAAATTTCACAACGCTGACTGAGGACGGCCGCCAGTGCGACGGCTGTCGTGTCCGAACCGCCACGCCCAAGGGTCGTGACGTCTCCCGCTTCATTCACGCCTTGGAATCCGGCGACAATCAGGACGTCGTATTGACGCAACTTCTCGTGTAACACTTCTTTCCGAATCGCTTTGATTTTGCTCTTCGTATGAATTCCCATCGTATCGATCCCGGCTTGCTGTCCCGTTAATGAGATGGCCGGTACGCCTCGCGAGTTCAAGGCGATACTGAGTAGACTGATGGTCTGTTCTTCTCCAACGGCGAGTAGCCGGTCGAGTTCGCGAATCATCGGGCGATCCGTGATTTGTTTGGCGAGCGACAAGAGCGAATCTGTCGTTTTGCCCATCGCCGATACGACGACGACCAATTTTTCACCGGTCGCCACACGTGTCTGTAAATAGTCCGAAATGGCTTGTATTTGTTCGATTGTGGCAACGGAGCTGCCACCAAATTTCAGTACGGTTGTCATCAAGTTCCCCACTTTCAAGATGTCCACCAACAGAAAAAGCGGCAGACCGGTAGGAAGCACTCTCCCTACGGTCTGCCGCTTGTACGCGCAGTTGAAAAACGATTAAAGAATCGTTCCGTAGATAGCGCTCCATGGTAGTTGACCATGGCAGTGTAGGCGTTATTCACGACTACCCCAGCCTTCATTCACACGCACGTGAACGTCGACTTCGGCGAATTTCCCCTTTCGGCTCGGTCCGGAGTGCGTCCGTTTCAACCAAGCTTACTCATGTCATTCGCAACCTCTATCTGTCAGTTGTTAGTATTAGTTATAACAAAACGAAATCTTCTTGCCAACCTTTTTTTAGAAAAATGGGCTATTTCAAAAAAGGATTACCATGTTTTTCGCATCATGCGGTGCGGGATATTGGCATCCAAAAACTCATCTCCGAACGCCTCGTACCCGAGCTTTTCATAAAACGGAAGCGCCGTCAGTTGTGCACCCAATCGTAGTTCAACCAACCCTTGACGTTTCGCGACACGTTCAACTTCAATCATAATGTCTTTCCCATATCCATGGCCCCGGGCCGATTGAATCGTCGCCACTCGCTCCACTTTTCCGACAGTCGAGTCGACTGGACGAAGACGCGCTGTCGTCACAGGTTCGGAGTCAAGGAGCCCGACCACATGTGTACACATATCGTCTAAATCATCGTATTCTAAACTCGCATCGATTCCTTGTTCCTGAACGAATACGATCTCCCGCACTTGTTTGGCCTGTTCAATCAATGCTGCTTCGTTTCCCGATTGAATGATCAACATGGTAAAACTCCTTCCTGCAATCGTTTCACGATTTCTTCGATTCCCTTTTCTAGTTCCGCTACGGATGTGAAACGCGCTTGGGCCTGCTTATGGCTTCCACCGCCACGACCGATTTTCATCTCTTGGAGCGCCGCTTTCAAGAATGTGCCGACGGCGATATCCTGTGTCCCGTCATGCATAACGAATAATTTCTGCGTTCCATAGTTGGCGCCAACGGCAATTCGCCCTGTTGCTGCGATTCGTTCGATGATGGCGGTCGTCAACGTTTCCGTTTCTGTTCTCCCGACATGTAAAGCCACATAGTTATCTTCTTTCAACACAGCCTCCACTTTCGCTTTGGCAATCCGTTCTTCGAGCGTTTTGATTTCTTTTTCACGTTCCAAACGAATCGTATGTTCTTCGATTACACGGGCTGCCACGGATTCATTCGTTGTCGAGAATGTATGGTGAATCGTCCGCAACGCTGCTCGCGCTTGTTGAGTCGCCTTGATCGCTCGACTTCCCGCCACATACGTCAAGCGGAGATTCCCCCTCACTTTCTTCATCGCCGTCACATGGATGGTACCGAGTTGTCCCGTTGTCTCCACATGAGTGCCACCACATGCATTGTAATCTAGACCTTCGATTTCGACGATGCGAATCATCCCCGTTCGGTCCGTCTCTTTCCGTAAGCGCGCCCGGTCTACTTCTTCTTTTGGGATTTCATAGACACGAATCGGACGGTTTTCAAAGATGACTTGTTGCATCTCTTGTTCAAGTGCCTCAACGTGCACCCAGTCCATCGTTGCCGTTTCAATCTCAATAGATGAATCGGTCTCTCCGATTCCAAAGCTAAGCGTCCGAATGCCATGACGGTCTTCCAAAATCGCCGTTATCACATGTTGAGCAGTATGCTGGATGGAATGATCCCGTCTGACGTCCTCATCGATTCGAACCTCTATCGTCGTGCCCGCTGGTAATGATTCTGACAAGAGATGCCATACTTCCCCGTCCTTGATTTGTACGTCCAGTACAGGATGCGTCCCAATCCATCCACGGTCAGCCGGTTGTCCCCCACCTTCCGCATAAAACGGGCTGTTCTCGAGTGTGTGCCAATGACCGTTGCCGTCTTCCTTTATTGAGGTCACGACTGTACTTGCTGTATATGGTTCCATCTTGTCCTCCACCTTCTCTCTATAATCTGTTCAGACAACTAGTTTAATTTCGTCTATAATGAAACATACATCTTCTCAGTCAGGAGCGAAATGATATGTTAGAAATCGATAAACAATCTCCGTTACCTATTTATTATCAAATTGAAGCGTACTTAAAGCAACAAATTGATGACGGATTGTTAAAACCAGGAGACACCTTGCCTTCAGAGCGTGAATTTTCCGAGCAATTTCACGTCAGTCGGATGACGATTCGTCAAGCCATCATGAACCTCGTCAACGCCGGTTACTTGAGCCGTCAAAAAGGAAGAGGCACGTTCGTCGCGAGTCAGAAGATTGCGATGACGTTATCGGGACTGACGAGTTTTTCCGAGGAAATCAAACATCGAGGCATGCGACCGCTCAGCCGTCTCTTGTCATACGAGGTCATTCCGGCAACGGATCGCATCGCGCAGCAACTGAGCATCCCAAATCAAACACCGGTTTATGAAATGAAACGGCTACGACTCGCCGATGATCACCCACTTGCGCTCGAAACCGCCTATATTCCCGTTCATTTATTGCCTGACCTGACGCAAGATGACGCGACGGGATCGATTTATGCTTATGCCGAACAGCATGGCTTACGCCTGAAAAATGCAACACAAACACTCGAAGCCCGGAGCGCCGGTCCAGAAGAAGCCAAGCTCCTCACCATTTCTCCGAACGCACCGGTATTGCTGATTGACCAGCGAACTTATCTCGAGAACGGTGACATGTTCGAGTATAGTCGTTCGCTCTTTCGTGGAGATTCATACTCCTTGACCGTCGCCATGGACCGCATATAAAAAAAGTTTGCCCGAGGGCAAACTTTTTTTATTGAGCTTCGTACGTTACCCCGCTCGGGTCTAACGTATACGACTCGAGTTCTGTATCGGACATCGGCTCGACACGATTACCGGCGTCCGCTTGTTGTACACGATAGCGTACTTCTTCAAGAAGCGGTTCGTTCAAGAAATAGTAGAAGTGTCCGTCATCTGCCCGGGCACCTTCTCCAGTCAATTGATATTGCACCGTATTGTGAAGCGCGCCAACATCTTCAATTAAACGCATATAGTCATTCGGGCCAAGTGTCGTCTGCATGTTGTCGCCGACGGCTTTCAAGACCTTGTCGTAATTGTTTAGGAGTGAAGTGCCGAGTGATTGTTCGAGCACGGCATTGATGACTTCCATCTGGCGTTGTCCACGACCGATGTCCCCACGTGGATCATCGTATCGATTTCGAACGTAGGCAAGTGCCTCTTCACCAGAAAGCTGTTGAAGTCCTTGTTCGATTTGAACTGTCTCACGTGACGCATCGTAACTGTTTTGTTGTGATGAGAACGGAACATCAATCTCAACGCCACCTACAGCATCAATGAAATCAACGAACCCTTGGAAGTTGAGCGAGACGACATGGTCGATTTCAACACCGACTAAATCTTCGATCGTGTTCGTCGCCATCCGCATCCCGTTGTTTGGATTCGATTCATCCATCGAACCAAAGTAGTAAGCGTGTGTGATCTTATCTTGGTCAAGTCCCGTCTTGCCATAAGGAATGTTATATCCCGTGTAGTCAATATTGACATACGAGTCACGCGGGATACTGAGCATCGTCGTCTGCTTTTCTTTCTTGTTTAAAATGACGACAATCATAACGTCCGATCGTCCAAACTCGCCACGCGCTTTCTTCTGTGGCGAAAGGTCTGTCCCTAAAACCAAGAACGTCTCCGTATCTTCTTTATCATAACGAGTCGGCTCAACCGTCGGGTCATCCTCTAATGTGACTTGGGTGCCTGACAACATATTGTGGGCTTTGTAAAACGCTGTACCGTAAATGCTAGATCCAGCAATAATCGCAATCAGCACGAGGGCACTAAATATCTTATAAAACGCAGACGGACCTGTGCGCTGTCTGCGAGCATGTGTTCTAGAATTCATATCGGTCTCCTTCGAGTCAAAATAATGAGCTTCACTCATTATAGAGGAAAGCGAGAAATTTGTCGAAAACGTTTTGATGACAAATTCATTTCTTTACATTTCCCCATAGTTGAACATAGAAAAACCCGCGGAGATGACTCCGCAGGTCCTTTAATCCCGAATGGTAAAAAATCGTGTTGCCGCTTCTTGTCCACGGGCTTGTAAGGATTCCGCACAGTGTGATGCCGCCGCCTCGTCGAGTACGACTGTCACACCAGGATGGGCCTGAAGGATCGTGGCCGGCCAGTCGACCGTCGGTACGCTCTCAATCATGTGATGCACCGCTTCCGCTTTCCGCTCCCCTGTCGCGACTAGGACGATTTCACGTGCGTTCATGATCGTATCGAGCCCCATCGTGATGGCGTGTGTCGGTACATCTTCTAACCGATCAAAGAATCGACGATTGGCTTCCCGAGTTGACTCCGTGAGTTCGGTCACATGTGTCTTCGCATCGAGCGCTGTACCCGGTTCATTGAAGGCGATATGCCCATTCTCACCAATCCCTAAAAGCTGTAAATCGACACCGAGTGTCCGAACAAGTTCTTCATAACGTGATGCTTCCACTTCCGGGTCCGGCGCGTCCCCTTGAGGGAGGTGACTTTGTTTGAATGGTACCTCATCGAAGAGTCGATCTTTCATGAAGCGGTTATAACTTTGAGGATGTTCGGGCGATAATCCGATGTATTCATCTAAATTGACGCTCGTCACGTGGCTACAGTCGAGCGCGTCCTGTTTAAACATCTGATACATCCCGACCGGTGTGCTACCGGTTGCGAGACCGAGTACGAAGTCATGTTTCCCTGAAATCCGTTCTTTGATTAGCGTATAGGCGATTCGTTCCGCATCGTTCGCCGTCTTTGCGACTAGTACATTCATCTTTGTTCCTCCCGTTCATATACGATTCGACCTTTGACAAAAGTCATCTGAACATGTGTCGTGTCATCCCAAACGACAAGGTCTGCATCAAACCCAGATTTGATGTCTCCTTTTGTCGTCAATCCGAATTCTTTGGCCACATTCGTCGAAGTCATTTTGACCGCTTCTTCCACCGTACATCCCGTATATGCCTGAATGTTTCGGAAGGCAGCATCCATCGTCAACACACTGCCCGCAAGGTTTCCGGCTTGAAGTCGCGCAGCCCCGTCCGCTACGATGACCGGTTGACCGCCAAGCTCATATTGTCCGTCCGGAAGTCCTTTTGCTCGCATCGCATCCGTGATGACGACAAGTTCATCTGCTCCTTTTAAGCGAAACGCGAAGTCGACCATCTCCGGACGACTATGGATCCCATCCGGAATGATTTCCGCGATGACCCCATCCTCTAAGAGACAATACCCAACCGTTCCGGGTTCTCGATGGTGCAACCCACGCATTTGGTTATAAAGATGCGTCCCGTGTTTGACGCCCGCCTGCTTGTTCTCTTCAAATGTCGCACTCGTATGGCCCGCCGAACCGATTGCACCGGTTTCGCGAAGAACAGCTTCAAACTCACGTGCACCTGGACGTTCCGGTGCATAAGTGACAAGACGGATATGACCGCCGGCAAGCTCTTGCCATTTCCGGAACTGCTCGGCATCCGGGTCGATAATATATTCTGCCGGTTGTGCCCCAGCCATCTCCACGTTGACAAATGGACCTTCCAAGTGGATTCCGATGAGTGTCGTATCCTGCGCTTCGATGACATTTCGGACTGCCTTCAATGCATGCTCAATCGCTTCTTTTGACTGCGTGATCGTCGTCGCGAAAAAGGACGTGACGCCTTCCTGTAGCATGTCGTTACTCAATCGTCGAAGTTTTGATTCATCCGCATCCATCGTATCGACTTCATATCCCCCATGGATATGCACATCGATGAGACCCGGTGTCACGAGCGCTCCAGCGACATCAATCACAGGCTCATCCTGTTGTTCAAACTGGTCCATCGATCCAATCTCATCAATCGTTTGACCATTCCATCTGATATATCCACGTTCCCATGTTTGTTCTGCTGACACGATACGAGCATTGATCAATGTCCCCATCGGTTCACCACTCCTTTTTGTTTTCCTCCATGTTATCATATCGGATAAAAGTATAGTTGTATAGACCAATTTTAAATAAATAAAAGATTGTTTACATTTGCGAACAATCTTCTCCTTTTTTATGTCGATTGAACCGTCCCGTAGCGCCGGACAATCCATACTAACCGGAGGAATAACAAGACCGCTCCGGCTGCGAGCCCGGCAATCAAGCCAATCCAATAACCGTCTGGTCCAAATCCGGCGTGCTCTGCCAAGACATACCCGAGTGGTAAACCGATGACCCAATAAGCGACGAGTGAAAGGACGAGCGTGATGTTGACGTCTTTAAAGCCACGTAATATCCCTTGGATCGGTGCCGCGACAGCATCTGACAGTTGGAAGAATACAGCGAAGATCATAAAGTGAGCTGCAAGGTCCACGACCGTCGGATCATTCGTATAAATAGCCGCGACCCGTTCGTTTTGCCAAAACAAAAAAGCACCGGAAAAGATAGAAACACCGAGACAGAGCGCGAGCCCGATTTTTGCATAGCGGACGGCATCCTGCAGTCGTTTCGCGCCAAGCTCATACCCCACGACGATCGTCAATGCGCTCGATGCTGAGAGTGGCAACATGTAAACAAACGAAGCGAAGTTAATCGCCGCTTGGTGAGCCGCGACGATTTGGTCACCGTATGAACTGAGCAATACCGTGACCGCCGCAAAGATGCTGACTTCTGCGAAAATGGCGAGCCCGATTGGCGTCCCAAGTTGTAACAGCTCTTTTTGTCGGAGCCAGACCATTCGTTCGGTCGTCCGTAAAAACTTGTATTCGCGGAATGGCTTCCCGTTTCTCACGAAGAAGAAGGCCATGAAGAAGAGTAGCCAGTACGTGATGCTTGAGGCAATTCCCGCTCCAACTCCGCCGTACGCCGGCACCCCCAGTTTTCCGAAGATGAAGATGTAATTTAATCCGACATTAATGGGTAACCCTAATAGTATGAGGATCATCGAGACTCGCGTCTTGCCCAAGGCATCCATGAGCGTGCGTAGCACATTGAACAGGAACATCGGCAAGACACCGAATCCAAGGGCAAGCAAGTATTGCGTCGCGATTCGTTTCCCTTCTACACTGAGCCCCATGCTCTCGATTGCCATCGGCACAAGGAATGAACCCAACGTCAGCGTGATTACGCTTAGCATGATGGCTAAATAGATACCTTGAAACAAGGTTCGTTGAATCTGTTGACGGTCTCGCGCACCAAGCGCTTGCGAAACGATCGGGGCCACCGCCAGCAAGATTCCACTCAGTCCGGTATACACCGGCATCCACAAGCTTGAACCGACTCCGACACCTGCCAAATCGACGGCACCCGCCCGTCCGGACATGACGGTATCAAAAAAGCTAATCAAATAAAAAGACACTTGCGTGACTAAAATTGGAAAGAAAATTGTGAAGAACAGTTTGATTTTTTCGTTTAATGAATGTGTTTGGTACATGGACAACCCTCATCTCTTTTTCAGAAAGGAACTTATAATCATGAATCAACGGCATGCAGAAAAGCTTAAATTTGAACTGCTGGAAACGTGGAACACGTTCAATCACTATGTGACGGAAGCCCTCACCTTCAACAATTCCGAGGATATTCATCGCGCTCGCGTTCATCTACGGAAATTGATCACGTTTATGCAACTATATGAAACGAAGCCGGCGACGTTCCGACAACTCAAACAATTGATGGAGGCGCTCGGTCATGTGCGCGACCTCGACGTCCTCATCGAAACGTTTGATTCCAAAACCGAACTCGACCATGCGTTTCTTGAAGCGATGGAGACAGAACGTGCCATCGCACGGACGATCCTTTCGACCCGCGTCAGTGAAAAAATGACCCCGTCGCTCGATCAACAAGTACGTCGTTTCATCGGCGGACCGTTATTTCGTGCGTTCAAAAAAACGAACGCCTCTCCGATGTTAGAAAAGGCGAAAAGCGAGCGCAAGCAACGTGTACGCGTCTATCACGAACAATCCGATGGAAAAGAACAGCTTGAAGCACTCCATAAAGTCCGTTTAGCCGTCAAACGCGAACGTTACTTACATGAGTACTTGCTAAGCTATGAATCGGATGCTTCGATGGACACTGTCCGCACGTTAAAAAAGATGCAAACTGAACTCGGTGATATGAACGACCATGACCAACTGTTAAAGCGTTGGCGCGCCTTCACCCCTCCAGCTGAACTACAGTCTGCATACGACAGAAAAATTGAAACATTACAGCAGGAACTCGATGCATCCGTGGAGCACCTCTCGATTTAGCGCGAAGTATAGCGCTCAATCAGTAGTTCCAACAACTTCATTCCGGCAATCGAGTTCCCTTTTGAATCAAGTGCCGGGCCAAATATGCCAAACCCAACGTTATTCAAGTCCAGTTCGTGGTTCCCGACCGCCAAGATGGCACCCGATACCCCACTTTTTCCCGGAAGACCGACCCGGACAGCGAACTCACCCGATGCATCATACATGCCACACGTCGTCATGATGGCCTTGACGATTCGGACGACCCGACGTGGAATCAACTCTTCGCCCGTATCCGGGTCTTCTCCATTCCCTGCAAAGACACGCCCGATTCGCGCCAAATCAAAACAATCAATCTCGATGGCACACTGTTTCGTATACACATCAATGATCTCATCGACGTCTCCATCCACAATTCCATGATGACGCATGAAATAGAGCAGGGCACGGTTCAAGTCGGTCGTCTCGTATTCAGAGCGGGCGACTTTTTCGTCGTACGTGACCTCCTCGACCGAGCGATTTAACAACGTCGCTAAAAACTGGCGGAACTGATAGATTTTGAGTTCTGCCGTCTCCCCCAAAATCATACTCGTCACCGCTAACGCTCCGGCGTTAATCATCGGATTCAGTGGTTTTGACGGGACCGTTTCCTCGAGTTTGGCGATGGAGTTGAATGCGTCCCCCGTCGGCTCCATCCCTACTTTCGAAAAGACATAGTCCTCCCCGAACTCCATCAATACATAACAAAGTGTGAGCGCCTTCGATACGCTCTGAATCGTAAACTTGTGATGAACATCCCCCGCGTGAATATACGTACCATCCGGCAAACAAATCGCCACCCCGAGTAAATCGTTTTTCACATGTGCGAGTTCAGGGATATAGTCCGCCACTTTCCCTTGAGCCGTGTACGGACGACACTCATCAACCAAGTGGTTCAACTGTTGTTCGAGTACATTCATTCCATCACCTCATGTTCCATCAAATTTCAACCGGGTCATCTTATCATATTATCCGTCCGGTGGTCCATCATCTTTATACCAGTCCTCATCCGCCCAAATCATCGGTGGACTTTCCTCATCTCCAACCAACTTTTCTCCATGCCGATTCATGGCCAAAATAAACCCAATTATGCCCACCATCACAAGAGTCGCAACGATGAGGAAGGAAGCCATTCCATCGTCCCCTTTCGAATTCGTGACAAATTTGTCTAGAAGTCCGTGACACTTATCCTATATCTCCGTCAACATTCTCGGTACCGTTAAGACGACAACAATTTTAGAGAAATGGGTGAATCAATTGAATCGAATCGCGATTATCGGAGGTGGCATCACCGGACTTGCCGCAGCCTATTATGCCAAAAAAGCCGGAGCTCATGTCACATTGATTGAGGCGCAGGACCGTCTCGGTGGAAAAATTAAGACCATTTATCGGGATGGTTTTACGTTAGAGACTGGACCCGACGGTTATATGGCACGAAAGCCGACCTTGACATCACTTATTACAAGTCTAGGTCTCGCAGATCAACTCGTCCGCTCCAGAACCGGGACTTCTTACATTTACGTACGGAAGCAACTGAGACAGATGCCGGCCGGATCGGTCATGGGCATCCCGACCAAGTTTTGGCCGATGGTCAAAACGGATCTCTTTACTTGGAGAGGAAAACTTCGCGCCGGATTCGATCTCGTGATTCCACGCGTGTATGCAGGAGAGGATATCTCGCTCGACCGTTTCTTTCGGACGAGACTTGGCTCCGAAGTAGTTGATACAATGATCGAACCGCTTCTGTCAGGGATTTACAACGGGACACTCGATGACATGAGCATCGAGTCTACTTTCCCTCAGTTTATCACGATTGAACAAAAAACTCGCAGTCTGATTCTCGGAATGAAAGCACTCACTCCTCCCGTCCAAGCTGGTGTAAAGCCGTCCGAGACTGGTAAGTTCCTGTCAATTGAGCAAGGACTCGGAGCACTCGTCGAGGCGCTCCGTCCGTCGATTGATCGACTCATGTTAAAGACGGTCGTTCAATCCGTTCGACCTCATGAAGTCACATTTGCCGATGGGACGATCGAACAGTTTGATGGCATCATTATGGCCACATCGCCGCATGCACTCGGACCTTTGCTCGGATTCCCGGAAGCCGAACGTTTGTCATCGTTAAAACGTACCTCTTCGATGACCGTACTCGCCGCCTTCGACGAGTCAGAAGTGGATGCGTTAGATGGAACCGGCTACGTCATCGCCAAATCGGAAGGAAACGCTTTGACCGCTTGTAGCTGGATGCATAAAAAATGGCCACACCTAGCACCTAAAGGAAAAGCATTGCTCCGCATGTATATCAGTTCAGAACATGTCCCGTCCCTGCTCCATGAAGAGGATGATCTAATCGCAAACTTCGCTTTAGGCGAACTTCGACGCATTCAAAAAGTCGGGACTCCCCTCTTCACGAAAGTCGAGCGACACATTCAAACGATGCCACAGTATGAGGTCGGTCATAAACAGGACGTCCGCGCGTTCGAAGAAGCACTTTTGAAGTGGGACGGCGTCGAAGCGTGTGGCGCCATTCTCCATGGGGTCGGATTACCTGACTGCGTCGATTCCGCCAAACGGGCGGTCGATCACTTACATCTTCGACAGGCGGTGACGGTATGAAACGTATCGACTATAATGAGAACCCGTTCATCGTCATTTGGGAAGTCACACGGGCCTGTGCGCTCTCCTGCGTCCACTGCCGGGCAGAGGCACAATTTCATCGTTACGAAAACGAACTCGACACGGAAGAAGGGAAAGCATTGATTCGCGAGATTCATGCGATGGATAACCCGATTCTCGTCTTTACGGGCGGTGATCCTCTCATGCGTGAAGATTTATTTGAATTGACCGCATATGCTTCCTCCCTTGGGATGCGCGTCTCCATGACACCTTCAGCTACACCTCGTGTAACTCACGATGCCGTGAAACGGGCAAAAGCAGCTGGTTTGTCACGTTGGGCCTTCTCTATTGACGGACCGGACGCCGTGACGCATGACTACTTCCGCGGTACACGCGGCAGCTTCGACCGTACCATTCGAGGAATCTCATATTTCAGAGAAGAAGGGATGTCATTTCAAATCAATACGACGGTGACCGAATACAATGTCGATCGATTACCGGAAATGGCGAGACTCGTAGAATCCCTCGGTGTATCCGTCTGGACGCTCTTTTTCCTCGTGCCGACCGGACGCGGATCCCTGTTACAACCCATTACACCAGAGCGACATGAGGAAGTATTGAAATGGGCGTTCTCCATACAAGAGACGGCACCCTTCATCATCTCGACGACGGAAGCCCAATTTTATCGGAGAGTCGCCCGCCAAGAAAATCAGCGACGCCGGGCAGCAGGACTCCCTCCAATCGGACATCCACATGACGATTTGGCGAAAGCTCCTCGTGGGACGAATGACGGCAACGGATTCGTCTTTATCTCACATACAGGGGACGTACAGCCGTCCGGATTTTTACCGATCACCTGCGGAAACGTCCGAACGACACCTCTCGCCGATATTTATCGCCATCATCCGACATTCAAGGCACTACGTGATCCGGATAGTCATCACGGAAAGTGTGGGTACTGTGAGTATCGTTATCTATGTGGTGGTTCGCGTGCTAGAGCCTATGCGGTCACTGGCGATTTCAAAGAATCAGAACCGTACTGTATCTATCAACCAGAACGTCCTCTCGTTTCACAATAACGATTCCCATTTATTTCCTCTCCGTGTAAGATTGGATTATATGAATCTGATGGTGAAAAGAGGGTGTGTCCGTGCAGACTTTACCGATTGACGGATTGTTCTATATTGGGTTAGGTACAATTTTCATTGTTACGGCTTTACTTGGGTTCGGAATCAAGCAATTGACGAAACAAGGCATGGCGGGATTTTTTGTTCTCCTCGCAACGAGTCTTGGCTTTTTCTTTTGGCTACTGCTCTGGTTCCAAGAAGCGACCCGTGCCAGCTTCATGGGAACAATTCCATGGGTATTCAACTCATTTTTTGGGACGGTACTCTACCTCATTTTTATTGGGATCAGTTATTTGATTTTGAGCAGAGAACGTCGGCATACATAAAAGAGGAATCCGATTTTGGATTCCTCTTTCTTTATGCATTGACTGTCGATGGGCGTAATGTCAACGCCCCGTTCTCGACATCGATGATGACCGTTTGCCCATCCTCGACGTCTCCAGCGAGGATGCTACGGGCAAGTTTCGTCTCAATCGTCCGTTGTACATATCGGTTGATCGGTCGCGCACCAAATTGAGGTTCATATGCTTCGTCAGCAACGAACGTTTTGGCTGCATCGGTGATGTCGATATGAATCGAGCGTGTCGTGAGCCGTTCACTCATCCGTCCGACCGCTTTCTCGACAATCTGACCGATTTGATCTTTCGTGAGCGGATGGAACAGAATCGTTTCATCGACCCGGTTCAAGAATTCAGGACGGAAATGACGACGGAGTTTGTCGAGCACTTGACGCTCTTCGTCCTCATCAATCACGCCATCTTTCGCCGCTTCGAGCAAGATGTCCGCCCCAATGTTCGACGTCATAATGACAATCGTATTTTTGAAGTCGACGATGCGCCCGTGCGAATCGGTCAATCGACCATCATCGAGCAATTGTAGCAAGATATTGAAGACGTCCGGATGCGCTTTCTCGACCTCATCGAGTAAGAGAACCGAGTACGGGTTACGGCGAACCGCTTCCGTCAACTGTCCACCTTCTTCGTAACCGATATAGCCAGGAGGGGCACCGACGAGACGCGATACGGCATGTTTCTCCATATATTCACTCATATCCAGCCGAACGATATGGTCTTCTGAATCAAACATCGCTTCCGCGAGTGCTTTCCCGAGTTCTGTCTTCCCGACCCCCGTCGGTCCGAGGAAAAGGAATGAACCAATCGGACGGTTTGGGTCTTTGATGCCAGCACGTGCTCGAATGACTGCATCGCTGACAAGACGAATCGCATCATCTTGTCCGAACACACGTTTATGCAAAACCGCTTCTAGATTGAGAAGCTTATCACGCTCTCCTTCTGTCAGTTTCGTCACCGGGATCCCCGTCCATTTCGAGACGACCTCGGCGATTTCTTCTTCCGTCACTTCTTCACGCACGAGCTCACGCGTCACCGAACTCGCCAACTGTTCCGCTTCTTCTAGTTCCCGCTCAAGTTCCGGGATTCGTCCATATTTCAGTTCCGAGGCCCGGTTCAAATCATAGCGACTCTCTGCCTCTTGTAACTCGAGACGTACTTTCTCAAGGTCTCCACGGATTTGTTGTACGCGGTGCGTCGACTCCTTCTCATTCTCCCAACGGAGACGTAACGAATCAGACTGTTCACGGATAGAAGCCAATTCCTGTTGGAGCGCCTCAAGTCGCTTCATGGAAACGGCATCGCTCTCTTTTTTAAGAGCCGCCTCTTCGATTTCAAGCTGCATGACCCGACGGACCAATTCATCAAGCTCAGCTGGCATCGACTCCATCTCTGTTCGAATCATCGCACACGACTCGTCGACGAGATCAATCGCCTTGTCCGGCATGAAGCGGTCCGTGATATAGCGATTGGATAGCACAGCCGCCGCGACGAGCGCGTTGTCATGGATGCGTACCCCGTGGTGAATCTCAAAGCGTTCTTTTAAACCGCGCAAGATGGAAACCGTATCCTCGACATCCGGTTCAGCGACAAGTACTTGTTGGAAACGCCGCTCAAGGGCCGGGTCCTTCTCGATATATTGGCGATACTCGTCGAGCGTCGTCGCACCGATACAATGCAGTTCGCCTCGGGCGAGCATCGGTTTCAACATGTTACCGGCGTCCATCGACCCCTCAGACTTTCCTGCACCGACAATCGTGTGAAGTTCATCGATGAAGAGGATGATGGTGCCTTCCGCTTCTTTCACTTCGGACAAGACGGCCTGTAGACGTTCCTCGAACTCTCCGCGATATTTCGCACCGGCAACGAGGGAGCTCATATCGAGGCTGAAGATGGTTTTGTCTTTCAAACTTTCCGGTACATCTCCACGAACGATGCGCTGGGCGAGCCCTTCGACAATCGCTGTCTTCCCGACCCCTGGTTCTCCGATGAGGACAGGGTTATTTTTTGTTTTTCGACTTAGGATTCGAATGACACGACGAATCTCACTGTCACGTCCGATGACAGGATCGATTTTACCTGTCTTCACTTCTTGAATGAGGTCGCGTCCGTATTTCGTCAAGACATCATAAGTCGCTTCAGGCGACTTCGATGTGATGCGACGGTTCCCACGCACAGCGACAAGCGCCTCACGGAGTCGTTCTTCGGTGACACCTTTCCGTTCGAGCATCGTCTGTGCCTGACTGCTGTTCAACAAAATACCGAGTAGAATATGTTCGACCGATACGTACTCATCATTCATCCCCGTCGCTTCTCGTTCCGCAGTCGTCAAGACGCTTAAGAGAGAGGCTGAAATCATCGGTGTCGTCGGGTTTTGGAGTTTCGGCGCATGTTTCAGAGAAAGCGCGACTTCTCCTTCAATCTCTGACACGTTGATCTCCATTTTTTGAAACAGCAACGGCGCAATCCCGTCCGTCTGTGAAATCATTGAGGCCAATACATGCCACTCATTGATTTCGCTATGATGATACTGTTTCGCTAACGCTTGTGAACTGACAATGCATTCATGTGCTTTATCGGTGAAACGATTAAAGTCCATCACGATTCCTCCTTATCCATTAACGTTCGATTTTTTCATATACAGCCCGGTACGTCTCATCAAGCGGCAGGTCGACTTCAAGCTGCACGAACAAGTCCGACCGTACTTTCGAACCGGTCATGACACCTCGGCCCGGAATACGCATCCGTTGTCCCGGACGGCTTCCCGGTTTCACTTTCAACTTCACGCGTCCCCCGTCGAGTGTCGCAATGATGACGCTCGTCCCGTCTAAAAACTCAAGCGGTCGCAAACGTTTCACTGTCACGATATGCTCTCCTTCGCGACGATACGTATCGTCATCGGCAAAGTGAAGTTCGACATATACATCACCTCGGTTTCCCGATTGTCCGACCCGGCTTCCCTTTCCTTTCAAGCGCAACTTCTGACCTTCATAAGCACCTTGTGGAATTTTGACGTTCACGGTACCCGTTTGAAGACGCAGACTCACTTTCGACTCTTTCGTCAATTGACTAAGCGGGATGTTGACACGAACGGTCTCATCCAAGTCTTCGTCGACCGCTTGGTCAAAGAAGCTTCCGAACATATCTTCAAACCCGAACGTCCGCGAAGTCGTACGTGACCCCCCGCCGAATTGTCGGAAGAGATCCTCGAATTGAGATGAGCCTTCCCCGTAAGCTTCCCCACCGCCTCCGAACCCTTGTCCGAATGACGGTCCATCTGGGCTACCATATCGATCATAGTTCGCCTTCTTCTCCGGGTCGCTCAACACGTCGAACGCCTCTTGAATCGATTTGAAGCGATCCTGTGCCCCAGGATCTTTATTGACGTCCGGATGGTATTGTTTCGCCAGTTTCCGGTATGCGCGTTTAATCTCCTGCTCGGTCGCTCCTTTGGAAACACCAAGCTCATCGTAATAGTTTTTAGCCATATGGATTCACCTCACCTATCCCTTTCCCGTTTCTGTTAACTCTATTCTACTCATTTGGTCAAATAAGGTCAAAGATTATCCTTTCACTTTTCACTTTCACTTTTCATACGAAAAAAAGAAGAGATTCGTTTCAAAAAAACGAACCTCTCCTCCTTTAGAAGTATACTTTCGGACTATCCATTCCGTCCTCGAACACAATGGTCACTTCAGGGTCTCCACCGAGGGATGTCACGTTAATTCGAACCGGAACGTTCCGATTATATTCCCAACGGTTTTCAAGCAAGCCGACAACGTGTTGTGTGAATCCGACGAGCTCAGCGCGACTGTAAAACTGAATCGGGATATCAATCTCCATTCTCGATAAATCTCCATTCTGATAAAAACCTTTCCCGATCATCCCGCTATAGTCCGGGAAAAGGTCTGCGATCCGATCGCTGAAGAGCGTAAACTTCTGAGCGTCCTCGCGTACGTCAGACGTCGCTGATGTCGACGGGAAGTAGTAGTACTTCTCATCGATCGCTTTCCAGTCGTCCGATTTGACCTGATCCGCCGTCCCAACGAAAGCCGATTTGATATAGTTCCCCGGTGTCGGTGAACCTTGTGTCGATTTCATATAGAGCGCGACATTGATATCGAGATCCTTGAAGTCTTCCCGCTTCCGTAATTGGGAGACGAGCTCGTTCGCCATACGTTCCCCTTCTGCGATCACTTTCTTTTGATCGAGTTTGACGGTGTACGTTGGACCATAGTTCGGTGCTTGGAAGACATACTCACGGTTCAATATGAGTGCAAACGATACGCCTCCAACCTTATACCCGCTGTCCTCTTTCGTCATGTAGTTCTGTTCGACAATGGAAGCTAAATAAAGTGGTGATTTCTTGTTTGCGTCGACAAACTTGTCGTCTTCGACTTCTGCCTTGCCATCCGCATATGCCGGGTTCAAGGGTGTCAATCCTTCATTACTTTTATCTTTCCGTGCAAGTAAACGGGACACATCCTCCGCATTCAACAGCTGTCCCTCTTGATAAGCGAACTTTTCCGGGTCGAACGCGTCCGTTGAATGACGCATGAGACCGAGTTCGACTTCTTCGAGTTCTAACGATGAACTGACTTGACGTTGGGCGAGACCTCTCGCCGCCGCCGGTTTGAACGGAATGACCATCTGGTAATAAGAGTCACGGGCTTCGATCGCTTGTGTGACGCCTTCGGCCGCTGTTTCGTCCCCTGTTGGTGTCGCTTCTTCTTCACCCATCGGTATTTTCATTGAACATCCGCTCAACAATAGCGCAGAGGCGATTGTCGGGATGACGAGTTGTTTCCATTTCATCTATGTCTAGCTCCTTTGAACATCGTTTCCTATTTCACTTTGTCCATTATAACAAAATCGTTCCACGAAAAAAGTATCGAAGCGGAATCAGAACAAATCCCTTCTCGAATGAACGAGAAGGGATGTCGATTTATGGTTTCGTTGACGGGTGGTTGCGACGAATCAACAGTAGGAGTCCTGACGCGAAGAGAAGTGTACCGAGCATGACGTGCCACAAATCATCCGCTTCGCCTGTCATCGGAAGTACGCCTTGTGCGTACGAATCGGCTTCATCGATGTGCTCGACTCGTTTCGCTCCACTCTCTTTGACAACGACTGTCACGGCAGGTGGTGTGGTTTTCACCTCTGTCTTCTGTTTGTTAGCGTCTTGTTTCGGCTCTTCTTTTACCGGAACAGGTTGCTTCACTGCTACCGGTACGTCGACAGAGTGAGTAACCGCAATCCCTTCATCCACCTCAAAGGTGAATGTGGCACGTTGAATCAATTCAGCCCCGGCTCTCATATCATAAGATGTGAGGAGCGGAAGCTCAAACGAGAACGTCACTTCTTCTTCCGGACCGAGACCGTCTCTGAAGGCAGGAATCGCTTCGACTAGCTCTGCGAATCGTTGATTTGCCAGGTGTTGTTCTTCTTTTGTCAAGGCACCGCTTGGCCATGTAAGAACTGCTTTCGCTAAAAACAGGGTGACTCTCGAAGGATTGGTTATCGTATACGTATAACGAACGGGCTCTCCCGGTTGAACGGTCGCTTTCTCAACCGTTGCATTCACGGTGAAGTCTGGTGTTTGCAAAAGGATAATTTGTTGACTTTCTGACGTGACAACCCGGTCGAATTCATCCACTCCGGTCACCCGAAAGACACTGCCGATCTCAGGATGAGCGTCGAACGAATATCCGATCTGAATCGCTAAAACTTCTGTCACTTCCACCCGTTCCCCCGGCAAGAGACCGTCTTCTCCTATTAATTCATGCAAACGATCAAATACGTGTTGATTGAACGATTCGATTGATTGATGATCGATGTCTCCGCTCACATACTCATGAGAGAATTCTGTCACCGTCATCGGCGTGTCTCCTGTGTTTTCTACAATGAACGTATACGATATTTCGCCTCCGACAACGGCTCGGTCGACTGCGGCGATGTTGATTGCTTCAACGGCGAGCTTCGGTAACGTCGGTTCAGTCGTCGGCTCTTCGACGACTGGTTCTGGTTCAACCGGTGGCGTCACCTCTTCTGATGGGTCTGGTTCTGTGACTACAGGCGGTTCCTCCACTTCGACAGGATAGGCTTCCGTGACAGTGTGTGGAGAAAACGTATACGGTACACCTTCCGCATCATAGAGCGTGATGAGGTCAATCAACGAGTCGTCTACTACTTCCGCATCAATCATAAATCGCCAAACGTCAGCTGATTCACGGACCCCGTAATACGTGATTCCTTCATAGACAAGACTTGATTCATATAATGTTTCGCTTTCCTCATCTGTCAAATTCACTTGGATATACCGGAACGTGGTCGTGTCCGCTTTGGCGGTGGGCACCCCAAATAAGGTTGAAAGGAGCATGAGGATGGTAAATACGGCAACGAAGCGCTGGATGTTGTGTGTCATGATGTTGGTCCCTCCTCTAAGGTGAAAACAAGCGCTCGAATCGCAATCGTTCCGATGACGACGTTCACCACGTAGAGGAATGAGAGGAATGTGTGTGTGAAAGTCATGGTGTCAAAGGGTTCTCTCGCAAAAATATATTAGCATTTTGATTTAGTTAATCTATACCCCTCACACGCTTGTGCGAACCTGCTCAATCCCAATTATTTCCGAAAAAAACGTTCGCCGAAGCGAACGTTTATGCTTGTTCCTTTAAAAAGTCGAGCAGCTTGGCTTCATCCCATACTTCGATTCCGAGAGATTCGGCTTTCGCCAGCTTCGAACCTGCCTTTTCACCGGCGACGAGCAAGTCTGTGTTTTTACTCACGCTCCCTGTCACACTCGCGCCGAGGAGTTCAAGCTGCTTCCCAGCCTCGCCACGTGTCATCTCATGCAATTTCCCCGTCAATACGACTGTCTTCCCAGAGAGCGGTGCCCCTTCAGTCGTTGGACGCTTCATTCCTTTGAATGATAAGTTCACACCTGATTCCGCCAATTCT
Source organism: Exiguobacterium sp. s43 (assembly GCF_018617255.1). Taxonomy (GTDB): domain Bacteria; phylum Bacillota; class Bacilli; order Exiguobacteriales; family Exiguobacteriaceae; genus Exiguobacterium; species Exiguobacterium profundum. The sequence continues at coordinate 24,804 of NZ_JACSJT010000003.1, read as the reverse complement.
TTGACGAGTTCACGTGCTTCTGGTTTTTCGAAATAGAGGACAATCGATTCGGCCATCTTCGTCCCGATGCCATCGATGGATGTCAACTCTTCAACTGTCGCAGCGATGATCGCATCCATCGTCTCGAACCGTTCTGCAATTAAAGAAGCGGCCTTTTGTCCGACGAGTCGAATCCCGAGGGCGAAGAGCACCCGTTCCAATGAATTTTGCTTCGATTGTTCGATTGCTGAGAGCAAGTTCGTCACTGACGTCTCGCCCATGCGCTCGAGTCCAAGTAAATCATCTCGGTCCAAGCGATACAGGTCGGCCACATTATGGACGAGCCCTGCTTCGTGAAGCTGCGTGATCACTTTCTCGCCGAGCCCGTCGATGTTCATCGCTTGTCTCGACACGAAATGGATGAGTCCTTCAAGCAGTTGAGCCGGACATTCCGGATTGACGCAACGATGATCCGCCTCTCCTTCGAGTCGAATCAACTCCGACCCACACGCCGGACAATGCGTTGGGAATTCAATCACCCGCTCTTCCCCACTCCGTTCACTCGCCAATGCCGATACGACGGCCGGAATGACGTCTCCTGCTTTTTTGATGACGACTCGGTCACCGATATGAAGGTCTTTTTCTTTTATAAAATCTTCATTGTGAAGCGTCGCATACGTCACGGTCGAACCTGCCACAGAAACCGGAGCAAATCGCGCCCGTGGTGTGACCTTCCCTGTACGTCCGACACTGAAATCGACGTCCTCAATCGTCGTCACAACTTCTTCTGCCGGGAACTTGTACGCGACGGCCCAGCGGGGACTTTTAGCGGTGAAACCAAGTTGTTCCTGTTCTTCATACCCGGCCACTTTGATGACGATCCCATCAATTTCATATGGGAGGTCACTCCGTTTCGTCACGTATGTCTCAATGTAATCCCACAGTTCATCCGCTGTCTGGCATGTTGTATAATCTCCGCTCACAGCGACACCGAGTCGTTTCAAATAATCGAGTGACTCGTCATGTGACGCGACAAGATCGTCTTGCGACACCAAACCGTATGCGAAGAACGCCAAGTTTCTCGACGCCGCAATTTTTGAGTCAAGTTGTCGAAGTGAACCGGCAGCTGCGTTTCTCGGATTTGCGAAAAGTGGCTCACCGACACGTTCTCGTTCATCATTCAATTGTTCGAACGAACGTTTCGGCATGTATGCCTCACCACGCACTTCAAACGTCACGTCCTCATTTAATCGAAGGGGAATGGAACGAATCGTCTTCAAGTTTTGCGTGATGTCCTCACCCGTCGTCCCGTCCCCGCGCGTCGCACCACGAAGGAGACGACCATTCTCATATTTTAACGAAACGGCGAGTCCATCAAATTTGAGTTCCGCCACGAATGTCGGTGTGTAACCGAGATCTTTCTCGATTCGCTCCACCCATTCCACAAGTTCCTCTTTCGAGAAGACGTTTCCAAGCGAGAGCATCGGTGTGTCATGTGTCACTTTGACGAATGCGTCGAGCGGCGCTCCTCCGACGCGTTGCGTCGGGGAGTCCGGTGTTCGAAGTTCTGGATAATCGGTCTCGATTTGAATCAATTCGTTCATCAATCGATCATACTCCGAATCCGGCACGCTCGGACGATCGAGCGCGTAATACTCGTATCCGTATTGATTTAACGTTTGACGTAGCTCTTCTACGCGTTCTGCCATCTCCATATCCTCACCTCACGCTTTTTCGATAGGGGCAAACTTAGCCAACAGGCGCTTGATACCGACTTCTGGGAATGCGATGTCGACTTCGAGTTGGTCGCCTTCACCACGTGTCTGCACGACCGTCCCTTGTCCCCATTTCTTATGATTTGCTTTGTCGCCGACGTTCCACCCGACTGTTTCGGCACCGGACGATTGGGCGAGTTTCGGCTTCGGTTTCGAACTAAAGCCATTCACCGGTAACTTCCCTGGTGACTCGACCGGATTCCATGGCATTGGTTTTCTCGCCTTACCGGACCGCTCCAACAACGTTTCCGGCAACTCATGCAAGAATCTCGACTCCGGGTTGTTTTGGAAGCGACCATATAGCATCCGTGACTGGGCACGCGTCAAATAGAGACGCTTCTCGGCACGGGTGATTCCGACATACGCGAGACGACGTTCTTCTTCCATCTCTTCCTCGTCGTTCAAGGCACGGCTGTGCGGGAAAAGTCCTTCTTCCATTCCAATCAAGAAGACGACCGGGAATTCAAGTCCCTTCGCCGAGTGCAACGTCATCAACGTGACTTGATGCGACTCATCGACTTCATCGAGTGAATCGAGGTCTGAGACGAGCGTCAAATCGGTAAGGAAGGCGACGAGCGTCTGTTCATCGCTCTCTTTCTCAAAGTTTTGGGCGACTGACAGAAACTCTTGCAAGTTCTCGAGTCGGCTTTCCGCTTCAAGAGTCTTCTCGATTTTGAGCATCTCTTCATATCCTGTCTTTTTCAATACCTCTTCGACGAGTTCTGAAATGGAGAGGTAGTCCGCCATCTGCCGTAAATCCAGCATCATTTGGCGGAATTCCGCGAGTTTCGTCGCAGTGCGTGGGGCGATGCCTGACAATTCGATGTCACGAATCGCATCCATAAGTGAGACGCCTTGCATATCTGCAAAGTCACCTAGTTTATCAATCGTCGCGGCACCGATTCCGCGTTTCGGCTCATTGACGACGCGAACGAACGAGATGTCCTCATCCGGGTTGGCAATCAATCGCAAGTATGCGAGGACGTCCTTGATCTCTTTTCGCTCATAGAACTTCGTCCCGCCGACCATTTTGTATGGGATGTTCGACTTGAGGAGCATCTCCTCGAGTCCACGTGATTGAGCGTTCGTCCGATAAAGGACCGCCATCTGTCCGTAGTCCATCCCTTCCATCTTCAGCTCTTTCATCTGATTCATGATGAAGAACGCTTCGTCGCGATCGTCCGATGCGACATGGAGCAACAGTTTCTCTCCTTCGTCATTTTCAGTCCACAAGTTCTTATCTTTACGGGAAGCGTTGTTTTGGATGACACCGTTCGCCGCCTCCAAAATCCGTTTCGTCGAACGATAGTTTTGTTCGAGCAAGATGACATGTGCGCTCGGATAATCTTTCTCGAACGTCAAGATGTTGGCGATGTCGGCACCGCGCCAACGATAAATGGACTGATCCGAGTCCCCCACGACACACAAATTCTCGTGTGCCTGCGCGAGAAGTTTGACGAGTGTATATTGGGCACGGTTCGTATCCTGATACTCATCGACATGGATGTACTTAAATTTTTTCTGATAGAACGCCAACACATCCGGCGCTTCTTGGAATAAGTGAATCGTCTTCATAATCAAATCGTCAAAGTCGAGAACATTATTTTGTTTCAACTTTTTCTCATACGCTGTGTAGACGTCCGAGATGATTCGCTCGTACGGATTGTTCCCAACGAGGGCAGCCGCATCTTTCGCCGTACGCAGCTCATTTTTATGATTTGAAATCATCCCGAGAAGGGTACGCGGTTCGTACTTCTTCGGGTCGAGGTTCAATTCTTTCAACACCTGTTTGATCGCTGTCAATTGATCTGAGGCATCTAAAATAGAAAAGCTCCGGTCATACCGGATGCGATCGATATCACGTCGTAAAATCCGGACGCACATGGAGTGGAATGTAGAAATCCAAATGTCCTCGGCGACACCACCCACAAGACGCGCAATCCGATCTTTCATTTCTCGTGCTGCCTTATTCGTGAACGTGATCGCTAAAATGTTCCACGGTGCCACTTGCTTCGCCGCCATCAAATAGGCGACACGATGGGTCAAGACACGAGTCTTCCCAGACCCTGCACCCGCCATAATCAACAGCGGGCCATCCGTATGCTTCACCGCTTCTGCTTGTTCCGGGTTCATCCCTTTGACTAATTCTTCGCTAAGATTATACATAATTGTTTCCTTCCTTGTTCCAAACGTTTGTTCTTATTTTATCGGAGTGCTCGTACAGTCGCAAGTGCTCCAGCTAAGTCTTCATAAATGATATTGCCGACAACAATCGTGTCGACATGTGCACCCATTAATCGTGCCGTCTCTTCTCCCTCGATGCCACCACCGTAAAAGAGATGTGCATCAGGTAACGCCAAACGAATCTCTTTGACGACATCAGGATTCCCGAGTCGTCCACTATATTCGATATAGAGCGAGGGAAGACGGAACAAGTGATGTCCAACTTCCGCGTATGCCACGGACTCTTCGATCGTCAAATCGCATCGTGCTTCCGTCACGTCAGCGACTTTCGCGTCCGGGTTCAAGACGAGATACCCTTGAGCCGTTACAAGACGGTCATCAAAGAAATGGCCGTATCGTTCAAACGCACGAGCATGATGTCCAATGATCCATTCCGGAGTTCCCGCATTCAGCACGGTGGGCACGAAGTAATGATTGAATCCGTGGATGACTTGACTAGGATGACTAATCTCAAGTGCGATTGGAATCCCGGCATCTCGGACTCTAGCATATAGCGCAAATGTATTCTCTGCATCAACCCCATCCGTTCCTCCAATCAAAAAGGCGTCGGTCCCAGAATGGATGAGGGCCTCGAGCGCCTCATCTGTGAGTTCCTTATTCGGATCTAGTTTAAACACATGTCGCCACGTCTGAAATTCCAACTCATTCCCTCCTATCGAATCCTTCTCTAGTGTATCGATTTTTTTCCTCCCGTGCATCTCCCCAACAAAAAAAGACTTGCCGAAGCAAGTCACGAACGTACCGTACGATTCCGTTCCCGATCCGTCAACCATTTCGCAACAAGCAAGGCGAATAGACCGTAAACGGGGACGAACCAGAGCGGATTCGCTAAAAAGAATCCGAGCACCGGTATGTCAAGGAGCGGCGAGTCCGGTGAACAGAGCGCCGTTCCATTGACGATGGCGATAAACGGAAGAACCGGAACAATAAAGACGTATCCGAAGTTGATCCAAAATGCTTTCATATGACAATCTCCTTATCCTAAGATGATTGATTCTTTCGGATAGTTATACATCCGCTTCGGTTGTCTCCGTTGCAGGATGAGAATGAAGGCGATGACGCCGATCCGACCGATGAACATGAGAATCGTCAACACCCATTTTCCAACGTTACTAAATTCGGAGGACAATCCGACGGATAGGCCCGTCGTCCCGAACGCAGAACACGCCTCGAATAAGATTCGTGTCAACGAAGCATCCTCAAAATAAGCCATGACCATGACACCTGATAGTAACACGGCAAGCGAGACCGTAATGATAACGAACGCTTTCCAAATATCTTCAAGGACGATTTCACGACCGAAAATTTTGATGGACGAGTCCCCGCGAATGAAGGCGATGACAGCGAGAACGGCTACAGCAAACGTTGTCGTCCGAATCCCCCCACCGACAGACGATGGAGACGCCCCGATGAACATAAGGATGGACAGAAGCAACATGCTCGCTTCAGAGAACAAATTGACATCTACCGTCGATAGACCACCATTTCGTGTCGTCACGGATTGGAACAACGAATCCGAAAGTGCCAACCAAAGCGGCAAGTCTTTAAAGGCATTGTTGTATTCAAAGATGAACAAGCCGACCGTACCGACGGCAATCAAAATAAAGAAGGTCGAAACCGTCAATTTCGTGAACAAAGAGAATCGACTTGGGAACGTATGACGTTTTCGAGTGATTCGGCTCACCAAGTACGTTCGAATTTCTACAAGCACTGGGAATCCGATGGCACCACCGGTCATGAGCGCGATTTGTGTAAAGATGACGAACGGGTCCTCACGGAATGGTGCGAGCGAACTTCCCGTAATGTCAAACCCGGCATTCGTCGTCGCACTGACCGACCCGAACAATCCTTGCAAGAAGGCTTCTCCGGCGGTATCAAAATAACTTAAGTAATGGACCCCGAGCAAGACGGCACCGACCGCTTCAATGGCGATTACGGTGATGACGATTTCCGTGATGTATTTGACGATACCAGACATCGACGTCTGGTTTTGGTCGCGTAAAATCAGTTGTCTTTCCCTAAACCCAATTCGTTTCCCAAGTAAGATCCACATGATGACGTGCAAACTGATCAATCCGACACCGCTCACTTGGACGATGAACAGGATGATAAATAAGCCGAACGTGGAGAAAGTATCGGTGACTACAATCGGTGTCAGACCGGTGACACTGACACAGCTCACCGCAAAGAAGACAAGATCGGTAAATGTGATCGTCACTCCGGGCTTGTGGGCGATTGGTAAGGCGAGAAGCAAAACTGATAAAATCGCTGCCGCACTATAAATTAATACGAGTGTTTGAACCGGTGTTAAATTTCGAAAGAACAATTGTAAGTTCTGTTTCATGAATTTCTGTTGCATCTCGCCCCTCCCCTCCATCAAAAACAAGATGACTCTTACGAGTCACCTTTTGTTTGTTGTAGACGTTCAAGAGCGAGATCGTATCCGCCTGTCCCATAGTTCAAGCATCGCTTCACACGTGAAATCGTGGCCGTTGAGGCGCCTGTCGCATCCTCAATTTTATGATACGTGTTTCCTTCACGAATTTGCCGCGCCACTTCAAGTCGTTGCGCAAGTGCTTGAATTTCATTAACAGTCGCTAAATCTTCGAATAATTGATAACAGTCTTCGAGTGTCTCGAGCTTCAAAATCGCTTCAAACAATTGATCAAGCTCTCGACCTCGTAATTTATCGAGTTGCATCCGCAAGCATCCTCTCTACTCATACTTCTTTATCATTCTAAAGCAGGGGCGCCTTGGACTCAACTATTCATCGCAAAATCGCAGGAAATAGTACTTGTTTCTTCATGACTTCGTAAATGCCGAGAGGTGTCGCCCGAACATACGGCAAATGGGTAGACGCTAAAAATAGTAATGTATAGATCGGGTCTTCGAACTGATAGCCCCTCGCCATGAGCTCGTCTCGCAGCTGTTTCTCTTGACCGATGAGCACTTCAAGTGGCTCCGTCGACGTCATCCCACAGAGTGGCAACGGAATCTCCGCAACAATTTCGCCCTTGTCTACGAGGACAATCCCGCCTCCAAGTTCGTTCATTCGTTTGAACGCCAGTAACATATCTTGTTTACATTTTCCTAGAATCAAGTAGTCCCCACTGATCGAGTACGAACTGACAAGTCCACCAAAATCTCGAGCGAATCCTTTCAGGACTGTGTTCAATCGCCATTTCCCTTCTTTATCAAGCAACATGAGAAACGATTCGTCTCCATCACGCGGTAATTCATCTTGACCCGTGTCATGCGTAATTTTAAACAGCTTCATGATGACCGAGTTGATCATGTCGAGTCCGACCGGCATGCTGAAGGACAAGTCTTGTGGCGTAAGCTCGATTGAAACGTCTGTCGACGGCATCATGTCGAGGACTGCTTCCACTAATTCGTTCGGGAAAAGCGATACCCCATCACGATAAATCCATTGCCCTTTCGCGATAACGGCCGTCGGACGCGGTTCCTCGATGGCATCTAGAATGTTCAAATGCGCGATGCGGCCTGGCGCAATTGCACCTAAAATATGATCGAGGTCAAAATGACGAGCCACGTTATGAGAGACAATCCGGTAGGCTTCGATGGCCGGTAATCCCGCTTCGATCAAAATGCGGACGAGAGCATCCTGCATGCCGTCCTCATAAAAGCCCGGTGTCGAACCGTCCGTCGTCACCATGAGATGGTCGAACGCCGTCAATCCATTCGCCAATAGGTCACGAATCATCTCCGGCAGGTCCGGACGAATCGAGGAATGTCGAAGCGTCGTCGTATAACCTAGTTCCAATCGATTGAACGCCTCTTCCGCCGTCATCGCCTCATGGTCGCTGTGTACTCCCATCAACGCCATTTTAGTCAATGTCTTCGGCGACGCCCCCGGAAAATGTCCCTCGACCGGCAAACCGCACGTCTCGGCGTCAAGCATCCACTGAAGCATCTCATCATCGCCCTTCAAGGCGCGTGGCCATGCCGTCAATTCACCTGCCATGACGACGTCCGGATGGTTAAACCACTCATGAACGCGTTCCGAGTCGACAGCCACGCTCTCTCGGTCCAGCTCCGTTTGCGTATCCAATCGTGCCCACCAATACGTACTCGTCGGTAATTGCTGAATCGCATCGAGCTGCGCAAACGCTTGCTCTTTCTCTTGTAAAAAAAGCAGCATGTTGTCATTGACGAGCGTCGTCGTTCCACGCTCTCCTGCATATTTTGACAACGTCGCCGGATTGTATAATTGAAACGGATGAGCGTGAGGCTCGATATACCCAGGTACAATATACTTTCCTGTCACATCGACCGTTTCGACCGCTGATTCTGGTAAGTCTGGACCGACATACACGATCCGATCTCCCTCAATCCAAATATTTGCGGTTCTCCATTGTTTTACATAAACGTTCAAATACGTTGCGTTTTGTAAGACGAGCGAAGGTGGTCGCAATCGATCCACGACTTCAAGTTGTGAACGAATCATCACTTTAGACCACGGTGCCCGCGCCGTTCTTTTTGTTGGCATCGAACCCAATCCTCCCTTTTCCCTTGCAAAGCTATTAAAAAATAGTTTTGAAAGCGTTTTCTTTCCCTGTTTCAAGTTTACCTTTTCTCTGAATGGGTCGCAAGTTATGTTCCCTATTGTAACAAATTTCACATATATTTTTCACAAAAAAAGACGACTCTCCCTGTGAAGAGTCGCCTACATCAAATTTGAGTCATGACCGTTTTTCGTAAGTACAGGTGCAATTGATCGACCGGAATCGGTTTACTGTAATGATAACCTTGAATGAGCGAACCACTATATTCTAATACGAACGCAAGCTGTTCCGGTCGCTCGACCCCTTCCGTGACGATCTCGAGTCCAAGCGTTTGGAAAGTTTGATACAGCCCTTCTAACAGCGCGCGGTCAAACTTATTCTCCGGAATCCCTTTCACGAAGTTCTGATCGATTTTAACGATGTCGAGACGCAGGGATTGCAGGTATGAAAGTGACGATGTCCCAACACCGAAGTCATCGAGTGATATTTTGACCCCGATGGCCTTTAACGCTTGAATGAACTGTTGAAGTTCATACACATTCCCACCGACTTCACTCTCTGTGATTTCCACATGCAACCGGTGTGGGGGAAATCCTGTCTTAGCGAGCGTCTCCTCCAACGCTTCTAAAAACGAGCCGTCTAAAATCTGACGTTTCGAGACGTTAATGGATAAAAATAAATCAAACCGCTCTGCGTACTCTTGAATCTCGGTGATGGCGCGCACAAGCACCCAGCGTCCCACATCTGAGATGAGCCCGAGTTGCTCCGCAACCGGAATGAACACGCCGGGAGAAACGAACCCTTTCTGTGGATGGTGCCAGCGAATCAACGCCTCGACTCCTCTTACTTGAAACGGCTGCGGAGAGACGATTGGTTGGTAATAGAGTTCGAACTCATCATGACGCAACGCATGACGTAAATCACGTTCCATCTCGAGCGCTTGCAAGTAGTGACTCCCATCTTCAATCTCATGATAGGAAAGAATCTGATTTTTCCCGGATGCTTTGGCTTCGTGTAAGACGACATCGAGTCGCGCCATCATCACCTCATAGGAATGATGCGTCGGTCCTGTCAATTCGTCGATGCCGATACTCAAGGTCAAATGGTTCATCCCTTGCTTCAAACCCCATTCGCGCAAATCTTTCACTAATTGATTCGCGATAATCATGAGCTCCTCGGTCGTCCATTCCGAATGAATCAAGATGAACTCGTCCGCTCCGATTCTTGCAACGAATCCATCCTCTCTATAAAACATCAAACGAGAGGCAAAGAACGTCAGCATCGCATCTCCTGTACGCTGACCAAATTGATCGTTGATCCGTCGGAAGTTGTCGAGATCGATTCCCATCACTCCAATCGACCGGGTCGTTTCCGGTAAGCTCACGAACATCTCTTCGACCGCCAAACGGTTCGGAAGACGGGTCAAAGAATCTCGGAAGGCACGCGTCAACGATTCTTTTTGTGTCTGTTCGAGTGCATCGAGCACCTCGTTCATGCTGATCGCCATCTCTTCAATCTCGTCTTGTTGATTTGGATGCAACTGAATCCGTAACCGACTATTCCGTTCTTTCGTGATCCATTTGAGTTCGTTGACGATGCCCATCAATCGTTTCGTGACAATTTGATTCACCGACCAAAACAGTGTCAACAATAGACCAAGACCGAGCACAAGCAGCCCTAGCATCCCCGTTTCTAACATGGTCTGTGTATTGGTATAGTACGTTCGCTTCACCGAGAAGTTGAGTTCCCAGTTCGCATCTTGATAGACGGATTGAAGCGGTAACGAGACACGTGCAAATTGATTGTCTTCATCGACCGTCAACTGCCGGTGTGAAAGAGGACTGATCGATAATTTCGTTTTTGCTTGGGCACTCATCGCGGCCATGAAGTCTGGACCGATTTTTTGAATGATCACGAGCGTCCCACCCGGCTTTCCTGTCCCATCACTTCTCACAATCGGATGACTCATGAAGACGACCGGACCGAAATCGGTGCCATACACCGCACTTTGTTTGATTCCTGACGAGTTGACGTAACGGATCAAGTCGTTCGTGAATGTCTCTTTGTCCTCTTCACGATCTAATTCATAAAATTGAGTAAACTCCGAGTAGACGACCTCTCGATCACGGTCGAGGAAAATCATTGCGCCGACCCCCAAGTTTTCGAGTGTCTCTTCCCCCATGTTATTTTCAATGAATGTTTCATTCTGATTTTGAACAAAATCATAGGCGTTCGTCCAGACTGACCAATCTACAAGAATTCGTTCGAGCATGAGTCGGTGATTGGCGAACACTTCTGACACACTTTCGATTTGATCACGGGTCATCGCCCTGTCCTGCTCAATACTTTTCTCTACAAAATACGGTTTGATGACGAATAAAATAACACCGATGAAGAATACAATGTTCACGGCTATCGCAATAAATAATTTTGTTTGAACACGCAGGCCGACCACCCTCCTTCTTCCAGCTACTTTATTATTATTGTAGAACAGGATATCGGCATTTCCTTTTTTTCGCATGAAAAAAAGGATGGGTTGACCCATCCTTCAAATAATCTGCGTGAACGCCCGTGACCCGATATCCGTTCGGTGGAACGTCTCAGGTAAATCGAGTTGTGAAATCGCCGCATACACAGCCGTTTTCGCCTCAAGCAGTGTCGGCTTCGTCGCCGTCACAACAAGTAGACGACCTCCGCTCCCTACGACTTGATCGCCCTTCTTTGTCGTGCCGGCATGGAAGACCAGCACATCTTTCGGAAGCGACTCAAATCCTGATAACACCTGGCCCGTGATCGGTCGGTCCGGATACCCTTCGGCCGCAATGACGACCCCCATCGTATATCCATCGACCCATTCAATCAGATACGGTTCTTGACGAACGACCGCTTCAATCATGTCAAGGAGCGGCGTTTTCAAGTTCGGTAGAATGACCTCCGTTTCCGGGTCACCGAAGCGTGCATTGAATTCGATGACTTTTGGTCCATTCGCCGTCAAGATGAGACCGGCGTACAAGAATCCTTCAAATGGAGTACCTCGTTTGACCATCGTCTGCGCGAGTGGTTCTAATACGGTCTTCACCGATTCCTCATACACGTCCTTTGAAAGATGTGGCATCGGGCTATAAGCGCCCATACCACCCGTGTTCGGTCCCCTGTCGCCGTCATAGGCACGTTTATGATCTTGCGAGGTGATCATCGGAATGACACGCTCTCCCGAGACGAACGCCATGAGCGAAAACTCTTCCCCATCGAGGAACTCTTCGATGACGACTTGTGACTGTTGCCCAAATTTATCCGTCGTGAAAATATCACGTACGGCAGCTTCCGCCTCTTCGACCGTAAATGCAACCGTGACGCCTTTACCGGCAGCCAATCCGTCCGCCTTGACGACGAGTGGTGCCCCTAGCTTCTCGATATAGGCAAGCGCCGATTCCGCTTCTGTGAACGCCTCGTATGCCGCTGTCGGAATCCCGGCTTCCATCATGACTTCCTTTGCGAACGCCTTGCTTCCTTCGAGTAAGGCAGCCGCTTTCGTCGGTCCAAAGATGTTCAGTCCTTTGGCACGGAACGTATCCACGACTCCTGCCATGAGTGACGACTCCGGTCCGACAATCGTCCATTCGATCTCGTTCTCTTCTGCGAAATGGGCGAGCGCCTCCACGTCTGTTTCATGGATCGACACACACGTCATCCCTTCCATGAAGTCGTTGCCCGGTGCAACGAAGACGTGATGCCCGTCTTGTTTCAACTTCCACGCGAGCGCATGCTCGCGTCCTCCTCGACCGATGACCAATACGTTCATGACGCAAACCCCTCTCAGTGTTTGAAATGTCTGACTGATGTGAATACCATCGTGATACCATGGCGATTTGCCGCTTCAATCGATTCGGCATCGCGAATCGACCCACCCGGTTGGATGATGGCCGTGATTCCCGCTGCCGCTGCCGCTTCGACCGTATCTGCCATCGGGAAGAAGGCATCACTTCCGAGAGCCGCGCCTGTCGCGCGTTCTCCAGCTTGTTCGAAAGCGATTTTTGCTGCACCGACGCGGTTCATCTGTCCGGCACCGATTCCAATCGTCGTTTCGTCTTTTGCGACGACGATAGCGTTCGATTTGACATGCTTGACGACACGCCATGCAAGTTTCAAGTCTTCCCATTCTGATGCTGTCGGACGACGATCCGTCACGATTTGGCATGAGGCATCATCGAGTGTCATGTCATCCCCGTCTTGTACGAGCAATCCTCCCGCGACAGCCGTGAGGCGCATGCCTGTCATCTGTCCCATATCTAACGTCAACAAACGAAGATTCTTTTTCTCTTTCAATCGGTCAAGTGCTGCCTCACTAAAGGATGGAGCAATGATGATCTCTAAAAAGATGTTGCGAAGGGCATCCGCCGTTTCGAGATCGACTTCACGGTTTAAGGCGACGATTCCACCAAAGATAGAGACCGGGTCGGCCGCATGGGCACGTTCGAACGCTTGAGAAATCGTCCGTCCGACTGCAACGCCGCATGGGTTCATATGCTTGACAACGACTGCCGCCGGCTCAGTCAATTCACTGAGTGCTTCAAGTGCTGCATTCGTATCTTGAATATTGTTATACGAGAGCTCTTTCCCGTGAAGCTGTGTCGCATTCGCAAGTGTCATCCCGTCATATAACGGTGTCTTATAAAACGCCGCTTGTTGGTGTGGGTTCTCTCCATAACGAAGGTCTTGAACCTTTTCATACGTGACCGTCAACTGCTCTGGGAACGTTTCGCCGATTTGACGACCTAAGTAGTCGGCAATTAATGCGTCATAGGCAGCCGTATGTCGGAACGCTTTCGTCGCGAGACGTTGACGTGTTTCAAACGATGTACCACCTCCACGTACTTCATCAGCGACGAGTGTGTAATCACTCGGGTCCACGACGACGGTGACACTCGCATGGTTTTTCGCAGCTGAACGCAACATGCTCGGTCCACCGATATCAATGTTTTCAATCGCTTCTTCGTATGTCGTATTTTCTTTTGCAATCGTCTCTTTGAACGGATACAGATTGACGACCACATAATCGATTGGTTCGATGTGATGATTTTTCATTTGTGCGACATGCGTATCAAGGTCGCGACGTCCGAGCAATCCCCCGTGAACGAGTGGGTGCAACGTTTTGACACGGCCGTCTAACATTTCAGGGAACGATGTCACTTCTGAAATGTTTTTGACTGGTAATCCTGCCTGTTGAAGCGCCGCCTCGGTCCCACCTGTTGAGATGAGCTCGATGCCCGCCTCATGCAAGACGGTTGCGAGTTCGACAATTCCCGTTTTATCAGAAACACTTAATAATGCTCTCACTTGAAAACCTCCTGTTGATTCAACACTTGTTGTAATACGCGCGGATACAGTTGGTGCTCGATCGTCTGAATACGACGTGTCGCCTCGGTGCGGTCACACCCTTCAATCTCGACGGACGCCTGTGCGATGATCGGACCCGTGTCCATCCCCGCATCCACATAATGAACGGTTACACCACTCGTCGGTACGTTGGCGTCAAGCGCCTGTCCGATCGCGTCTTTACCTGGAAAAGCGGGTAAAAGCGATGGATGAATGTTTAGAATACGGTTCGGATATGCGGATAGTAACACATTTCCGATCAAGCGCATATACCCCGCCAACACGATATAGTCTACACGAAGCGTACGGAGAAGGACGAGAATTTCTTCCTCGAACTCTTCTTTTGACGCGTACGCCTTCGGTGTAAACGAAAAATTCGGAATCCCGTGACGCTCCGCTCGATCGAGAACAGCAGCTTCTGGTTTGTCCGTCACGAGCAACACACATTCAGCAGACAAATGACCATCGGTGATTGCTTGCCAAATCGCTTCGGCGTTACTTCCCGATCCTGACGCAAAGATAGCAAATCGTTTCATTGGTCCACTCCTGAGATCCGGATGCCTGGACGACTCTCGACTTTCCCGATTCGGTGCGCGGTCTCCCCGACACGTTCAAGCGCCGCTTCGACGAGTTCCACGTCTTCAGGACGTACCGTGATCATATAACCAATCCCCATATTGAAGACGTTGAACATTTCTTGCTTCGAGATGTTCCCGACTTGTTCGAGCCAGTCGAATACAGGAAGACTCGGCCAACTCGAGGCATCGAACGTGATGCCGAGACCTTCTGGCAACATGCGAGGGACATTCTCATAGAAGCCACCACCTGTGATGTGTGCCATCCCTTGAACCTTCCCTGTCGAAATCGCCGCTTTCGCCGCTTCGGCATAAATCCGTGTCGGCAACAGCAAGGCGTTCCCGAGTGTCGTATCGAGCATCGCAATCTCATCCGTATAATGAAGACCTTGTGATTCAACAATATGACGTACAAGCGAGAACCCATTCGAGTGGACGCCTGAAGATGCAAGTCCGAGCACAACGTCTCCATCCTGAATCGTCGAACCGTCGAGCAAGTTTTCTTTCTCCACGACACCGACCGCAAATCCAGCAATATCATATTCGCCATCCGGATACATCCCCGGCATTTCAGCGGTTTCGCCACCGACGAGGGCGCAGCCGGCTTGGACACATCCTTCCGCAACACCGGCGACGATTCGCTCAAGTTTAGCCGGTTCTGCTTTTCCGGTCGCAATATAGTCGAGGAAATAGAGCGGTTCTGCCCCATGCACGAGACAATCGTTGACGCACATGGCGACGCAGTCGATTCCAATCGTGTCATGCTGGTCGAGCGCGAACGCCAATTTCAGTTTCGTCCCGACCCCGTCGGTCCCGCTCACGAGAATCGGGTGTTTCATGTTCATCGAACCGAGATCAATCATCGCTCCGAAACTACCGAGTCCTGTCATCACTTCCGGACGCATTGTCCGAGCAACATGACGTTTCATACGGGATACGGCCTCGTACCCTGCTTCTAAATTCACACCCGCTTGTTCATAACGAACGCTCATTGCATTTCCCCCTTAAGCCTTTGTCTCTGTCACGAGTTCTGCAAGTTCAGTCGGATAAAGTCCCGTGAAGCATGCAGCACACTGCCCGCGTAGTGCTCCTTCAAATGGACGATCGATGGCTTCGACCGTTCCATCCAATGTGAGGAACGCTAGTGAATCGGCACCAATCTCTTCTCTGATTTCTTCAACGGATTTGGTTGCCGCAATTAACTCTTCCTTGGTCGATGTATCGATTCCGTAGTAACACGGATGTTTGATCGGTGGTGACGTGATGCGCACATGCACTTCCGTCGCGCCTGCCTCCCGGAGTAACGAAACGATTCGACGACTCGTCGTTC
Source organism: Exiguobacterium sp. s43 (assembly GCF_018617255.1). Taxonomy (GTDB): domain Bacteria; phylum Bacillota; class Bacilli; order Exiguobacteriales; family Exiguobacteriaceae; genus Exiguobacterium; species Exiguobacterium profundum. The sequence goes on along the minus strand of NZ_JACSJT010000003.1, from coordinate 8,999 downwards.
CTCGGACGATGGAATCATCGACCATGATGACGCGTTTCCCGTTTACGACACCGCGTAACGCTGATAACTTCATCTTCACGCCGCGCTCCCGTAATTCCTGAGACGGTTGAATGAACGTACGTCCGACGTAACGATTTTTAATGAGTCCCATTTCGTATGGGATTCCGCTCGCCTCAGCGTAACCGATTGCCGCGGAAATACTTGAATCCGGCACACCTGTCACGACATCTGCTTCGACCGGTGCTTCTTCAAACATCTTTTTCCCCATGGCCTTACGTGCCGTATGCACGTTGATGCCATCGATGATAGAGTCCGGTCGTGAGAAGTAGATGTATTCCATTGAACACATGGCACGGACTGCCGCTTCACTGAATCGCTCCGACGTGATCCCTTCATTCGTGACCATGAGCAATTCTCCTGGTTCAACATCTCGTACGTACGTCGCCCCCACGACGTCAAACGCACACGTTTCCGAAGCGAACACGTAAGCCCCGTCTTCGGTTTGTCCAAGTGACAATGGACGTAACCCATGCACGTCGACACCGACGTACAGTGCATCTTCCGTCAAGAATAGGAAAGCGAATGCCCCTACGAGACGAGCCAAGCTGTCGGCGATTCGTTCTTTCAACGAATTGCCGCGACTTCGCTTGATGAGGTGAGCCACGACTTCCGTGTCGGACGTCGTCTGGAAGATCGCGCCTTCCGCTTCGAGCATATGTTTCAATTCGTTCGCATTCACGAGGTTTCCGTTATGCGCCATCGCCAAATCCCCAGTCAACGACTTGAAATGGAGCGGTTGAACGTTCTCTAACGTATTGCCGCCTGCCGTTGAGTAGCGGACATGCCCAATCGCATGATTCCCCGTGAGTGTGTCGAGTGACGTCTCATCGAACACCTCGGTAACGAGACCGAGTCCTCGTTTCGCATGGAGACGTTCTCCGTCTGCCGTGACGATCCCCGTTCCTTCTTGGCCACGGTGTTGCAAGCTGTGCAGTCCGTAATAGGCAAGGTGTGAGGCTTCGATGTGACCGAACACACCGAAGACGCCGCACTCCTCGTTCATGCCTCGGATGTCATATAACATGGAATAGCTCCTTCCCATACACGTTCCAACTCTTTCACGTCCATTTCAATCAAGCGGTCGCTTGCGCGAACGACAAGGGTCGGGGCTTCTGTCACTGTCCCGATTGCTGTCCCGTTCGTCATGCGCGCGAATGACTCGGCATGTGCCTTGTCTACTGTCACGAGGAAACGTGACTGGGATTCACTAAATAGTGCCGTCACAAGGTCTGTGTCGATCGTCACGTGCATGCCGAACCCTGTTCCAAAGACCAGTTCCGGTAACGCTGCCGCAAGACCACCTTCTGACACGTCGTGTGCCGCCGTGACCAGACCTTCACGGATGGCGTGAAGCAATACCTTCTGTGTCTGACGTTCTTCTTCAAGGTCGAGTGTCGGTGCATGACCGCTCACTTTTCCGTCTTGCAACATTTGAAGGGCACTTCCGCCAAATTCTGCTTTTGTCTCACCGAGTAAGAAGACGACGTCCCCCGCTTGTTTCGCAAACGATGTCGTAATATGTTCTGGTTTTTCGATGAGTCCGACCATTCCAACGACCGGTGTCGGGTAGATGGATTGTCCGTTCGATTCGTTATACAGCGATACGTTCCCACCGATGACCGGCGTATCAAGCGTACGACACGCTTCTGCCATTCCTTCGACGGCTTGATCGAGCTGCCAGAACCCTTCCGGTTTATCCGGGCTCCCGAAATTGAGGCAGTCCGTCAAAGCGAGTGGTTCTGCACCACTTGCGACGATGTTTCGCGCCGCCTCCGCGACAGCGATGGCTCCACCGACACGTGGATCGAGATAGACATATTTTGCGTTGCAGTCCGTCGTCATCGCGAGCGACTTCTCCGTCTCACGAATGCGAATGACTGCGGCATCACTACCCGGTGCGACGACTGTCGACGTTTGTACCATATGGTCATATTGCTCATACACCCAACGTTTCGAGGCGATGCTCGGCATCGCAAGGACGTCTTTCCATGTCGCCATCACATCTTCGACAACTGGTGTGACCGGCTCCATCGCTTGGAATGCTTCGTAATATGCCGGGACTTTAGACGGTTTATGATAGACAGGAGCGTCTTCGGCGAGTGCATCGACCGGTACTTCCGCCGCGACTTCACCTTGATGAACGAGACGAAGTACTTTTTCTTCAATGACTTCTCCGACTTTGACTGCATGAAGTCCCCACTTCGTGACGATTGCTTCGATTTCGTCTTCATGTCCAGCTTTGACGACGAGAAGCATCCGCTCTTGCGATTCCGATAGCATCATCTCGTAAGGTGTCATGCCTGTCTCACGTTGTGGGACGAGGTCTAGATTCATCTCGATTCCCATCCCTGCTTTCGATGCCATCTCTGCTGACGATGACGTCAATCCGGCTGCGCCCATGTCTTGAATCCCGACGAGCGCCGGGTGCTTGATGACTTCGAGACACGCTTCGATCAAGAGCTTCTCCATGAACGGGTCTCCGACTTGGACGGCTGGACGTTTCTCGTCCGCGTCTTCCCCGAGTTCTTCAGAAGCGAACGTGGCACCATGGATTCCGTCACGTCCTGTCGTTGCTCCGACGTACATGACCGAGTTCCCTACACCTTCCGCGATTCCTTTTTGAATGTCTTCATGACGGATGAAGCCGACGCACATTGCGTTGACGAGTGGGTTTCCTGAGTAAGCCGGGTCAAAGGCGACTTCCCCACCGACAGTCGGGATGCCGACACAGTTCCCGTATCCAGCGATGCCGGATACGACATGACCGAATAAATGTTTCACACGTGATTCGTTCAAATCTCCGAAACGGAGTGAGTTCAATAAAGCAATCGGACGGGCGCCCATCGAGAAGATGTCACGGATGATTCCGCCAACCCCAGTCGCCGCTCCTTGATAAGGCTCGATCGCGGATGGATGGTTATGACTCTCGATTTTAAAGGCGACGGCTTGGCCGTCTCCGATGTCGACGATTCCAGCCCCTTCTCCCGGTCCTTGTAAGACGTGCTTGCCGGTTGTCGGAAACTTCCGGAGCACCGGTTTCGAGTTTTTGTACGAACAGTGTTCAGACCACATGACCGAGAAGAGACCGATCTCTGTATAATTCGGTTCCCGGCCAAGCAGTGAGACGACGAGCGCGTATTCGTCGTCCGATAATCCCATCATGGCATAGATCCGTTCATCACGGATTTGTGTAGCTGTCGGTTCAGTTGTAAGTAACATGTCGTGCCCCCCATTTTACGATTGACGTGAATAACCGTTTACCGTCTTCCCCACCGAGCAACGCTTCGACCGCACGCTCCGGGTGTGGCATCATGCCGAGTACGTTCCCTGCCTCGTTCGTGATGCCGGCGATGTTTTCGACCGATCCGTTCGGGTTCTCTTTATAGGTGAACGCAATCTGGCCATTTGCCTTCAATGCCGCAAGTGTCGCATCATCACAGTAGTAGTTGCCCTCACCGTGTGCGATTGGCACGCGAATCGTTTCCTGTGCCGCGTACTCACTTGTGAACATCGTCTCGTTGTTTTCGACGACGAGGTCGACGGTCTTACACATGAATTTCAAATCGCGGTTTCGCATCAATACGCCTGGAAGGAGTCCCGCTTCGACGAGCACTTGGAATCCGTTACATACCCCGAGTACCGGGCGTCCTTCTTCCGCGAAACGCTTCACTTCAGCCATGATTGGTGAAAACTGGGCGATTGACCCGCAGCGCAAGTAGTCTCCGTATGAGAAACCGCCTGGTAAGAGGACCCCATCGAATCCTTCAAGTGAAGTCTCTGTATGGAACACGTATTCCGCTTCTTCCCCGAGCACATCTTTTACCGCGTGGTACATGTCGAGGTCACAGTTTGATCCTGGAAAGACGATGACCGCAAACTTCATGCGAGTACCCCCATCTCGATTTCATAATTCTCAATGACCGTATTGACGAGTAACTTCTCACACATCTCTTTGACCATGTTTTCTGTCGTGTCGTCCGCTACTTGAAGCTCGATCACTTTCCCGATGCGCACCGATTCAACTCCAGCGAATCCGAGATGTTCGAGCCCGCCTTTTACGGCAACTCCTTGTGGGTCGAGTACACTTTCACGTAATGTCACATACACGTTTACTTTTTTCATTGTCCGTTTCCCCCTATGCGTGTTAACAATTGTCCATACGTCTCAGTCAAAGAACCTAAATCGCGACGGAATACATCTTTATCAAGCTTTTGTTTCGTTTCTTTGTCCCAAAGGCGGCACGTATCCGGTGAGATTTCATCCGCCAAGATGATCGTCCCATCCACTTTTCCAAACTCTAGTTTGAAATCGATCACGTCGATGCCGTGTTGACCAAAGAAATCGAGCAAGACATCGTTTACCCAAAGCCCGAGTTGTCGCAATGTTTCGACTTCTTTGTGTGTAGCAACTTGCAATAATCGGATATGATCCTCCGTGAGGAGTGGGTCCCCAAGCGCATCGTCCTTATAATAAAACTCGACAATCGGTGCGAGGAGCGGTTTTCCTTCTTCCCAACCGAGACGTTTCGCCAGACTACCGGCCGCGACGTTGCGGACGACCACTTCTAACGGAATGATGTCGACACGGCGGACCAACTGTTCCCGGTCTGAGATTTGTTTGATAAAGTGCGTCGGAATCTTGTTGTCATGCATCAATTCGAACAACTGGGTCGTGATGGCATTGTTTAAAATCCCCTTCCCATCAATCGACTCTTTCTTTTCTCCATTGAATGCTGTCGCATCGTCTTTATAGTACACACGAAGCACACCCGCTTCTTCTGTCTCAAATAACGCCTTCGCCTTGCCCTCATAAATTGCTTTCATCTGAACCGTTCCCCCTTAAAAGTGAGAGGGGCTTGTCGCCCCTCAACGATTACAAACCACAGCGTTCAAAAATCGTATCGACACGGCGTACGTGATAACGCGGGTCGAACAACTCATCGAGCTCTTCACTCGTAAAGAGTGCGCCCATCTCTTTGTCCTCTTCAATCAATGTACGGAACATCGTCTCTTCTTCCCATGCCTGCATCGCTTTCGGTTGAACCGCGTCGTATGCTGCTTCACGTGACCAGCCCTTCTCGATGAGACCGAGTAAGATCCGTTGCGAGAAGATGATCCCGAACGTACGGTCCATATTGCGGCGCATGTTGTCCGGGAAGACCGTCAAGTTCTTCACGATGTTACCGAAACGGTTCAACATGTAGTTGAGGAGAATCGTCGCATCCGGAATGATGATTCGTTCTGCTGATGAGTGCGAGATGTCACGTTCATGCCAGAGTGGGACATTCTCGTATGCTGTCATCATATGACCGCGAATGACGCGTGCAAGACCCGTCATATTTTCAGAACCGATTGGATTACGTTTATGCGGCATCGCAGAAGACCCTTTTTGTCCTTTCGCAAAGAACTCTTCCACTTCGCGTGTCTCTGTTTTTTGAAGTCCACGAATCTCGGTTGCCATCTTTTCAATCGATGTGGCAATCAATGCGAGTGTTGACATGTACTCGGCATGACGGTCACGTTGGAGTGTCTGTGTCGAAATCGGTGCAGCTTGGATACCGAGCTTGTCACAGACGTATGACTCGATGAACGGGTCGATATTCGCAAACGTCCCAACCGCTCCGCTCATCTTCCCGAATTCAATCGTTTCGCGAGCTGCCATGAAGCGTTTTTTGTTTCGTTTCATCTCTTCATACCAGAGGGCGAGCTTCAGACCGAACGTGGTCGGTTCCGCGTGAACGCCATGGGTACGTCCCATCATGATGTCATACTTATGTGCCTTCGCTTTTTCTGCGAGAATACCGATGAAGCGATCTAAATCGGCTTCTAAAAGATCATTCGCCTGTTTGATTAAGTACGAGAGTGCCGTGTCGACGACATCCGTCGACGTCAATCCGTAATGTACCCACTTTTTCTCTTCTCCGAGTGTCTCGGAAACGGCACGAGTGAACGCAATCACATCATGACGTGTCTCTTGTTCAATCTCTAGAATGCGATCAACATCGAACGATGCCTTGTCCCAAAGAACTTGTACATCTTCTTTCGGGATGATACCGAGTTCACTCCAAGCCTCACAGGCATAAAGTTCAACTTTTAACCAAGCCTCGAATTTGTTTTGATCAGTCCAAATGTTTGCCATCTCTGGGCGGGTGTAGCGTGAAATCATAAATCGGTCTCCTTCCAAATTGCCAGTTGTTCGATGGTATGAAGCGCTTCTTCGACCGTGTCACCAAGGACGTTCAAATGTCCCATTTTGCGACCTGTCTTCGCTTCATCTTTTCCATACAGATGTAGTTTAACATTCGATGGCAATGCTTTGACATGAAGTCGTGGCATATGCTCGCCGAGAAGGTTGACCATGACGACAGGCGATGTCAATCTCGTCCGTCCAAGGCGCATCCCGGTCACGGCTCGAATGTGTTGTTCAAATTGTGAGGTTTCACAAGCGTCAATCGTGTAGTGCCCGGAGTTGTGCGGACGCGGCGCAAGCTCATTCACATATAGACGGCCATCCGCCATGACGAACAGCTCGACAGCGAGCGTTCCCATTAAGCCGATATGGTCTGCAAGCTGGAGAGCGAGGTGTCTTGCATCCTCTTGAATCTCATTTGATACGCGAGCCGGTACAATCGATAAATGTAGGATGTTGTTGTGATGAATGTTTTCACTGATTGGGAATGTCGACGTTTCGTCATACCCTCTCGTCACAATGACTGAAATTTCTTTTTCAAATGGCAACCAAGCTTCGGCGACATATTCCTGCTCGACAAAATGTTCAACGAATGTCTGAAGGTCATGTTCCGACCGAATGACCGTCTGCCCTTTCCCGTCATAACCGAAGCGACACGTTTTGATGACAAATGGTAAGCCGAGCTTCTCATATGCCTGCCGTACATCTCGAACCGTACGTACCGAAACATACGGTGCGACACGTAGTCCTGCTGATTCAATCATCTGTTTCTCTAAAATTCGATGTTGCGTCGCCTTCAATACGTCCATACCTTGTGGACATTTTTCTTCGATGGCTGCAATCATTTCCGTATCGATGTTCTCAAATTCATAAGTCACAACGTCTGAACGAGTAGCGAGTTCTTTTGCGGCATTCACATCATTAAATGAGGCAACAATTGAATCTGCCACTTGAGCAGTCGGTGCATTTGGGTTTGGATCGAGACAAAGTGTCGTGTATCCCATTGCACTCGCACTAAGAGACATCATCCGGCCAAGTTGTCCTCCACCTAAAATTCCGATTCTCATCAGACCAACTCCTCCGTTCCTCGAATCGCCATCTCTTGTTTCTTCTCACGAAATGCATCAAGTCGATTTGTAATGTCTGTGGAGTGGATGCTGAGGATTTGAGCAGCCAATAACCCTGCATTCGTTGCTCCCGCTTTTCCGATGGCAACAGTTGCTACTGGAACTCCTGCAGGCATCTGAACAATGGAGAGTAGCGAATCCATTCCATTGAGTGCTTTCGACTTTACCGGGACACCGATGACAGGAAGTGTTGTTTTCGCAGCGACCATTCCAGGAAGGTGGGCTGCCCCACCAGCACCCGCAACGATCACTTGGATGCCTCTGCTTCGTGCCTCTTCAGCATATTCGAACATAAGGTCTGGTGTACGGTGAGCTGATACGACTTGTTTTTCATATGGAATCTGTAATTCATCCAACACGTCACATGTATGTTTCATCGTCTCCCAATCAGATGAACTTCCCATGATTACTCCAACTGCTACGTTCATTCCCAATGTCCCCCTTACAAAAAGAAATCCCTAAACCGACAATCAGTTTAGGGTATAGGCATGACAAATACACGTCCGCTACACCCCATAGTCTGATCAGAATCGGTGATCAGGTAGAAACTTGCAAGCCATTTCCTTGCGATTATATGGAGCACTATTTATTTTTCTTATCTCACACGCCTATCGTACCTTGTTCTTTGAAAACATGTCAATAAACTGCGAACATTTTAATTGTCTGAATATTTATCGTTCGCTTTTTAGACGTTATCAGCATAATCATCTTCGGTAATGTATGCTATTGAAAAGGGGGAGTTAGATGAGTTACATCGCAAGTTTACGGGAAGTGATTGGGAATCGTCCGATTATCAGTGTGGGAGCAACCATTTTGGTCATCAATCAAAAGCAAGAGGTACTGATGCAATTCCGATCGGATACACTTGACTGGGGGTTACCAGGAGGATCGATGGAGCTCGGGGAAACGTTGGAAGAAGTCGCTGCAAGAGAATTAAAAGAAGAAACTGGACTTCTCGCTGAGCAATTTGAATTAATCCAAGTCTTTTCCGGTTCAGATGGTTACTTCAAATATCCAAACGGAGACGAGACATACGGTGTCATTCATTTATACCAGGCGAAAGGAGTACATGGAGCGCTCGTCATGGAAGATGGTGAAAGTTTGGCTCTTGAATACTTTAGTAAAGAGAATCTTCCTAAAAAGATAGAAAAACGAGCTCAAACTTTATTGGATGCGCTTGGAGATCGATGCTTTGAACGCGAACATTCATTTTGAGACATAAAAAAGCCGTCACACAATCTGCGTGACGGCTTGGCATTAGGATTCTTTAGAGACGCATTCAAATAAAATCGATTGATGGGAATGGACAGGTTCATCTTTGGCTCCCGTTTGCTCAAAGACGGGCTTTTCAATACGGCGTATAGGACGATAACCCATTTCATTGATTCGATCTAAACATTCACTGACCGTTTCATTTGGTTCGACATATACTTTGATCTTCTTAGCCATTGCTTCTTACGTCCTCTCTTCCACTAAGCTGAATCGATGATATGAAAAAACGGCGGCCCTTGAGCGAATGCTCCAGAACCACCGTTTGCCTGGCAACGTCCTATCCTCACAGGGGGAGATCCCCCAACTACTTTCGGCGCTGAGACGCTTAACTTCCGTGTTCGGCATGGGAAC